>NZ_BJZO01000007.1 GCF_007992075.1 Pararhodospirillum oryzae | reverse complement strand
GGGGGCGGGGGCGGGGGCGGGGGAGGGAGAGGGAGAACGGGCGGTCATGGGCTCACCGTTTGGCGCTGATCAGGTCGTCGAACATTTCCTGGGCGGATTCGACGATCTGGGTGGCGGCGCTGTAGGCCTGCTGGGCGGTGATCAGCTTGCTGAACTCGTCGGCGGTATCGACTGTCGAGCTTTCCAGGGAGCCCGCGAAAATGGTCCCCGACCCGCTGGTGCCGGGCAGGACATAGGTTTGGGAGCCGGACTGGACGGTGGGCAGGTACACGTTGCCCGAGGCGGCTTCCAGGCCGTTCGGGTTTTGGAAAGTCGCGAGCGGAATCTGGTAGATGGCGTAGCTCACGCCATTGTCGAAGTTGGCGTAGACCAGGCCATCCTCGGTGACGGTGGCGCTTTGAAAGGCGCCGTAGCGCACGCCATCTTGCGAGATGGTATCCAGCTCGATTTCAACATCGCCGCTGCTGGACGAATACTGGCTGAGGCCGTTGGCCTTTCCCACCGTGCCGGCGCTGTAGGCTATAGTGCTGTCCTGGGCTCCGGTGTTCCATGTCACGTCCAGGCTGTAGCTCGTCATGGAGGCATCGACCGGCGCCGTGCTGGCCAGGGTGCCGTCGCCGTTGAACGTGATCACCAGCCCGGCGGCCGAGGCCGTGCTCAGTGTTCCCGACTGGGTGAGGCCGTCCGACGAGTACAAAGGCTCGGACGGCACCATGGTCCATTCGTTCAAGGCGGTCTTGGTGTAGGTCAGGTCGATGGTGTGGGCGACGCCCAGGCTGTCGAAAACCTCGACCGAGGCTTGCACGCTGTCGCCGACGGCGGCGTTGACGGGGAGATTGGCCTTGACGGCCAGGTTGCTGGTGGCAACGGCGGTGCCGTTGATTGCGTCCAGGTTGATGGGCTCCAGGGCGGCGGCCGAGGTGCCGCCCGTGATCTCGCCCGACAGGTTGGTCGAATATCCCTGGATATAGTATCCGTTGCTGTTGACAAGATATCCTTCGTCGTCGGTGTCGAAGTCACCAACGCGTGTGTAATAGAACACATCGCTGTCAACGTCGCTGGTAACAACGAAGAAGCCGTTGCCGTCAATGGCCAGGTCTGTTTCGTTCTCCGTGCCAATAATAACGCCCTGGGTGGCGATGCTCTGGCTGGGATTGGCGATCACCCCCGCGCCGGTGAAGTTCACCTGCGAGCTGGCACCGGTGACCAGGCTGTAAAAACTGGCGTTGGTCGATTTGTAGCCAATGGTCTCGCTGTTGGCGAGGTTGTTGGAAATGGCCGACACGGCGGCCGACTGGGCATTGAGCGCGGAAACGGCGGTATACAGCGAGCTGCTGAGGCTGCCCATGATGGGATCTCCTTGAGCAAAGGGAAGGGCAGGGCCTCAGGCGTCGGTTTCGTCGACGGTTCTGGCGCTGATGATGGTGTCGAGGCCGGTCGTGTCGCCGTTGGCGAGCACCAGTTCCGGGGCGCCGCTGGTCCAGACCACCTGCCGGGCGATGCTGGTGGCTTCCAGATCAACGCTTTCGGTGGTGTCGTCGGCGAGGTTGGCGGTCACCACCAAGGTGTAGTCACCGTCATCGGCGGTGGCGCCGCTGGTTTTTGTGCCGTCCCAGGTGTAGGTGTAGTCACTGCCGGCGTCGGGCTCGACGGTGGTTTCGAAAACGGTGAGGCCGTTTTCGTTCTGGATCTCGATGGTCAGGGACTCCGCTTCGTCGGGCACGGTCATCGCCCACGACAGCGCATCACCCGAAAAATTCTGCTCCGAGGCGTCGTAGGTCACTTCCTTGCCCAGGAAGGACAGGGCCACTTGCGAGGAATCGTTGCTGGTGGCCAGAACCAGGTTTTCAAGGTACTGGTTCGAAAGAATCTGCTGCTCGATCGATGAATAGCTAAGAAGCTGTTGAGTCAGTTCATCGGTATCGGTGGGATCAAGCGGGCTTTGATTTTGAAGCTGCGCCGTGAGCAGCGAGATAAACATGTCGTAGTTGTCGGACAACGACGCCAGCGACGAGGCCGTGGTGGTGGAAAGCCCGCTGCTGTAGGTCGTCGCGACGGTGCTCGTGCTGTCGATGGACATGGCGCCTCGCCTTTCGTTCTCCGGGGAACCGGGGAACGGGCGAGCCCAACCCCGGCGTCTTGAAGGGAAAGACGCGTGAGGGGCGCCAATCCTGGCGCGGGGGGCGCAAATATTTTTTTTGGGGTCCGCGCGCCAGGAAACGGCGCCGGGCTGCGTTCCATACCTGAACGGCACGGGACGGGACCGTCCAGGCCGGGTGAACCGGGCCAGAAGTGGCCTTGGGATGCGATTGGAAAGGAACGCTGATCATGCCCGTCATCACGACGAACACCGCGGCCAACTCGGCCCTGCGCTATCTCAACATCAACCAGTCCGACCAGACCACGGCGCTGAACCGCATTGCCAGCGGCTCGAAGATCACGTCGGCCAGCGATGACGCCGCCGGGCTTGCCGTGTCGATGAAGCTGCAAAACGACACGGCGGTGCTCAATCAGGCCCAGACGAACGCGTCGCACGCCTCGGCCATGCTGGAAACCGCCGACGGGGCCATGTCGGAAATCGCCGACATCCTGGAGCGCATGAAGGTCCTGGCCACCTCGTCCCTGTCGGGCGCCGTGGAATCCGAACGCGCCAACATCGACGCCGAATATCAGCAGCTGATTTCGGAACTGAACGACATCGCGGCCAACACCGAATTCAACGGAACCGCGTTGCTGGATGGCACCTACACCGGCTCGACGGTGGAAGGGAAGACGACCTACGTCGATACCGCGACTGAATCAATCGCGGGCGGCGCGTCCATCGCGGCCGGCGACACCATCACCCTGACCTATGATTCCAAGACCATCGAGGTCACGGCCACGGGCGGCGCGACCAGCATTCAGTCCGACATTGATGCCGCGTTGAACGCGGCCGGGTACGAGGCCGGGGCGATCAAGGCCAGCATCAACACCACGGCCCTGGTGCTGACCGAGCAGTCCACCGACAGCAAGCTGACGGCGGCGAGCGCGACCATCGGCGGCAGCGCGGCGACGGTGACCCACACCGCCGCGGTTGCGGCCAGCAAGCAATCGACCCTGACCTTGAACGCCGGCCTGACCGGCGCCGACAGCAACCTGACGGCTGGCGACAAGGTGTCGTTCGACGTTAACGGCACCACGGTCAGCTTCGAAATCGCCAACGCGTCGGGTGGCACGGCACCCACCACGGCGTCGATCCAGACCCAACTGGACGCGGCGCTGACCGAGGCCGGGGTGTCGGCGAACCTCACCGCGACATACGATGCCACCACCGGCTCCCTGGAGATCGAAACCGACGCGGGCGACACCGTGGACCTGTCCAACGGCGTGTTCACCGACAAGGACTCCTCGTCGCACAACTCGACCCTGGACTTCATGGTCGGCACGTCGAGCGCGGACATCATCAGCGTGAGCATCGCCGACATGCGGACCTCGGAACTGGGGGCGAGCAGCGGCACGGCGCTTTCCTCCACCTCGGTCGATACCAGCGCCAACGCGACCAAGGCGCTCGATGTCCTGGACGCGGCCGTCGCCGACGTGGCCGAGGCCCGCGCCACCCTGGGCGCGCAGATGTCGCGCTTCGAGTACCGGAGCGACTCGCTGGCCACCACCGAGGAAAACCTGGACGCCGCCCAGTCCGCGATCACCGACGCCGACGTGGCCGAGGAACAGGCCAACCTGTCGTCGGCGCAGGTGCTGACCAACGCCGCCATCGCGGCGCTGAGCCAAGCCAATGAAATGCCGCAGGATCTGATGCGGCTTTTCAACTAGGCGGCGCGCCCCCTGGGGGGGAGGAAGCCGGCCGGTCCGGCTTCCCCCTTTCCAACGGGATCAACGAGCTTGCGTGAGGCAGCGGCCGCACGGGCGGCAGGAGACCGGCCATGACCACCATCACCAGCAGTTCGTATGTGACGGGCAGCAGCGGGACCACCTACCTGTCGGGGTTGTCGGACCTGGACACGTCTGCCCTGATCGAAGCGGCGGTGGAAGCCAAGATGCAGCCGGCCTATCGCCTGGACGACAAGATCAGCGCGCTGGAAACCGAGGAATCCGCCTTCTCCGAGATGACGTCGCTGCTTTCGGCGGTGTCGGAAGCCTTGGAACCCCTTGCCAGCGCGTCGGTCCTGTCGTCGTCCAGCGATACGACCTCGGCCTTCGCCGGCCGGTCCGCCTATCTCACGTCCTCCTTGGACACACCCGCCAATTACGTGGGCCTCACGGTGACCGACGAGGCGGACCTGGGCAATTACACCCTTTCCGTGGAGCAACTGGCCACCACCCAGAAAGTCGCCTCGCAGGGATTGAGTGCCGGCACCGCGCTGGGCGTGGACGGGTCGTTCACGCTTCAGGCGGACGACGGCACGGCCGTGGACATCACCGTGGACGCCTCGATGACCGCGTCGGACATCGCCGAGGCGATCAACGAGCAAAGCGCCACCAGCGGCGTGGTCGCCACCGTGGTGCGCACGGGCAGCAATGAACAGACCCTGGTCTTGTCCAGTGTCAACACCGGGCAAGCCTTCACCCTGACCGAGACCAGCGGCACGGCGGGCCAGGCGCTGGGGCTTGTGGACTCGTCGGGTGATTTCGTGAAGCCGGTCCAGGAGGCCCAGCAGGCCATCTTGACCCTGGACGGCGTGACCGTCACCAGCGACAGCAATGATATCAAGGATCTGCTGCCCGGGGTGTCGGTCAACCTGTACGCCGCGACCGGGGGCGAGACCATCGCGGTCGAGGTGGGGCAAGATCTGGGCGCCGCCCTTGATGCCATCGAGGCATTCGTGGAGGCCTACAACGCCTATCGCGAATTCGCGCTGACCCAGCAGGCAACCGACGAGTCCGGCGCCGCCGATGACGCGGTTCTGTTCGGGGATTCCACCTTGAAGGGCGTCAACGCGGCGCTTTACAGCGCGCTCAATACCTCGGTCACGGTGGACGGCACGACCTACACCTTGTCCGACATGGGCTTGTCGTTCAACGACGACAACACCCTCGCCCTGGACGGCGACGTGATCGAGGAAATGCTTCTGCAAAACCCCGATGTCGTCGAAGCGTTCTTTTGCAGCAGCGTGTCTTGCGACTCCTCCAGCCTGGGGGTGGTCAGCCTGCCCGCGACCATGCCCTCGGGCACCTACACCCTCGACATCGATGTTGACGAAGCCACGGGAAAGATCGCCAGCGCTACCTTGAACGGCGTGGCCCTGACCGTGTCGGGCACGACTTTGTCGGGGCCGGACGGGTCGATCTACGAAGACCTGTGGATGGGGTATTCCGGGACGGGTGATGCCACGATCACGCTGGCCGTGAGCACCGGCCTGGCCGACGCCCTGACCACGGCGATCGACGACTACACCAACGCCGGCGACGGACGCATCACGACCCGTCTTTCCTCGATCGCCGACGACATCACCGGCAAACAGGAAAAACGCGATCGAATCGCCGAGCGCGCGGGGGATTACGAAGAAAGAATGATCGCCTATTACGCAAAACTCGAAGAACAAATCTCGATGGCAGACATCCGCTTGCAGCAGATCGAGGCCTTGTTCTATGGCGATGACGATTGATTTCCGATCACCTTTTCAATCCAGCGTCACAGGGAAGATACCCCGTTTCTTCCCGAATTCTTCTTGCCATTGGGAGAACCCCCATGACTGCTTCCCGCAGTGCCCTTCAGGCCTATAACCGGGCGCGCGGCGCCCAGCCGCCCCTGATGCTGACCGTCGAGGTCTACGACGCGGCCCTGACCCAGGTGGCGCGTGCCAAGGCCGCCCGAGTCGCGAATCGGCGCGACGAGGAGTTCCGGTTCATGACCAAGGCGACCCGGATTTTGAGCGAACTGGATGGCTGCCTCAATCGTCGCGACGAACGGGCACAGGATATGTCCAAAATGCTGAGTCGGTACTACAAGCAAACCATACTTCAGCTTCATGCCGCCCTTCGGACCCGGGGCGAAAGTGCCATTGATCGCTACGGCAGCGTCCACCGCCAGATTTTGATCATGCGCGATGCGTGGGCCAGACTTGCCGGTTTGCCGCCCTTGATGGTCTCCGACATACCAAAACTGCCGATGGTCGGGTAAATTCTTCCCAGTGACCTCTCCCGACGTGGCTGATACAATTTTTTACAGGAGGCGGGTCGCGGTGATGAGCGTCCAGTCGAATCCGAGGGTGTTGAAGGTACTCGACATGAAGAGTTCCTGGGAGACGGACTCGGCCGGGGACGCTCCCGTCGGGGTGACGGCGGACGAAGTGCCCGACGACGCCCTGATGATCCGGGTACAACAAGGCGATCGCGACGCGTTCCGGCAACTGGTCACGCGCCATATCGACCGGATCGTGGGGCTGGCCCGGCGGGTGGTCGGGCCCGCCGAGGCCGAGGATATCGCCCAGGATGTGTTTCTCAAGCTATGGGCCCGGCGCGACCAGTGGACCCCCCGGGGCGGCACCTTCCGCACCTGGCTTTACCGGGTGGCCTTGAACCGCTGCATCGATGAAACCCGGCGCCGCTCCACCGTCGCCCTGGACGACACCCCCGAACCCATTGATCCCGCCCGCTCGCCCTTGGATCAGTGCGACGCCGGCGAGGAGGCGGCCCGGGTGCGGGCCGCCATCCATCAGTTGCCAGAGCGGCAACGAATCGCGATCACTTTGTATTATAATGAAGATTTGACGGCGGCCCATGTCGCCTGTATCATGGATTTAAAAGTGAATGCTGTGGAGTCCCTGCTGAAGCGGGGGCGCCAGAAATTACGGGATCTGTTGGGCGAAACCGATCCTGGCGGAGGCCCGGCCTAAAAAAGGCCCGCCTTGCCAAGGGCTTCCCTTCCCATCCCGATTTTTCGAGGAAGGGCCGTGTTCGGGCGAACCCGAAGGCGGTTCAGTCTCATCGGCAGCGCTCCAGGCGGTTGAAGGCGGGCGTTTCCATTCCCCTTCGCGCTTGCGGGAGGTTCACTGCCCCGTGGCTGGTCCACTGAATGTGGATGACGTCCCTTAGGTTCACCGAACGTGAACAGGCCGGTGGAGAGCGGATGACCCCCAATGAACTCAAGGCCTTGATCGACATTTACGGCGCCGACCTGGCCAAATGGCCCCCTCAGGAGGGGGCGCACGCCAAAACCCTTCTTGCTCAGTCCGACGAAGCCCGTGCCCTGATGCGCGACGCGGTCGCCTTCGACGCGGTCTTGCGGAACACCGGCCCGGTCCTGAGCCCGGATCGGCGGCGTTTCCTGGTCGACTCGATCATGGGCCGGCTGGACGACACGCCGTCGTCGCTGTCGTAACCCGGGCCGGCATTTTTTTGGATTTCGCCCTGAAGCGGGGAAGGGAAGGCGGGAGCCCTCCCTTCCACCGGATGGTGCGCGTTTGAAATTCTCCCGACAGGGCCGGAGAGGATTTGAAACGGCCTCAGACGCCTGTCATCAGGAAAATGACCACCAGGCAGCCCACGAACAGGCCAACCGCCAGGACGGGCGACGCGAACTTGGGTTCAACCGCCCCGGGGAGGGTCGGGCGCACCCCGGTGACCAGCGGGTGAATCAGGTCGTCCTTCTTGACAAACTTGTAGAACAGCGCGGCCGCGATGTGCACCAGGGCGAGAAGCACGGCAAGATTGAAAATGGTTTCATGCAGGCCGGTGAAAATCTTGGCCGTGTCCTCTGACACCATGTCATGGAACGGGCCGCCGACGATGGCGCCATCGTCATACGAGAACAGGCCGGTGAAGCCCTGCAGCAGCATGAGGGCGAGCAGGCCCAGCATCATCACGGCGCCGGCCGGATTGTGGCCCAGGCCCGTCCAATGCTCGCCCGAACGCACCGATTTGATGTAGGCCAGGATTTCCTGGGGCGGTTTCACGAAGTTGGCGAAACGCGAAGTCTCGCTGCCCACGAACCCCCAGATCACGCGGGCCAGAACCAGGGCCACGGTTACCCGGCCCAGGAACATGTGAATTTCGCCCAGGGAGTCGATGTTCTCGCCCGTGATGTAGAGCAAGATCAGAAGAGCAACCAGGCTCCAGTGAAACACTCGGGTCGGTAAATCCCACACCCGTATCATGGCGGCTGGGGAAGTGGTCGACGCGTCAGTCATCGCAACGATCTCCAGGCTGTTTCGGTTGGAGGGCCCGGGGGCTTTGCGTGGACCCCGCCCGGCCCTATCATGGGGCCCGTCCGCCGGTGCACGGGATTTTCATCCGCGCCGGCGGTGTACCCGCCCCGACTGTGCGGTGCCGGCGCGTCCGGCGCAACCCCACGTCTGGTTCCTTTCCGATTTGTTATGTTCGTGCCCGTGCCTTGCCCGTTTTGCTCCCCCGCCCCTGTCGCGTGTTCTTGTTTTGCTGGCAGGCATGAACCCTTGCCCTGCCGCCCGACCTGGGGCGAAATCCGGGAAGGCGACCCGCTTTTCGGGCCGGCCGCGGGCAAAAGCAACGAAATGCAAAAACAACGAAATAGAGTGTCGTGCCTGGATCTGATTTAATGCCCGGTGCACCGGAGAGGGATCCGGGAAGGAAATGCCACTTTTCGGATAAATTGAGCCTAAAAATAAAAGGATAAAGCGTCGTGCCCGCACCCGATTTAACGCACGGCGCTTTCGGTGCCGACGGCCTGGGGCTGGCTTTCCTCGTGCCGTTCGTTTTTTCCGCCGCAAGCACCGTGGCGACGCAGGCGCTGGGACCCCGGGGGCCTGCCCTGCTGCTGGCGCCCGTCCTTCTGGTCGCCGTGGCCCTGGGGCGTCTGATCGCCAGCCTTGCCCCCGCCCCCGTGATCAACCCGGCTTCCGCCGACTGGGCGCTGGCGCTGGGCGCCCTGGTGGCCGTGGCGGGGTGGATCGCCGAAAGAACCCGTCCGGAGCCCCCCAGGCGCAGGAAAAAAGCCTCCGCCGCCCCGACCGCGAAGGCACGCCCGCCGCGCGCCCGGGCCCCGGTTGCGCCACCGCCGCCGCCACCGCTTCCCGGGCCGGCCCGCCTGCTCGTGCCGGCCGTGGTCGGGCTGGCCGCGCTGGGCCTCGCGGCGGCGCCCGGAAGCGAAGGCGGCTGGCCGGCTGTCCTGGCCTCCGCGCTTGTGCTGGGGGCCGCCTGGCTGGGGTTGCCCTGGCGGCTGGACCAGATTTCCCGTCGGGGCCCCCCGGCCGCCGCCGGGTTGCCCGCCACCGCCCTGGGGGTGGCCCTGGTCGCCTGGGTCATCGATCGCCCCGACTTCGTGGCGCCGGCCCTGTCCCTGGCCGGAGCCCTGGGGGGCTGGTTCGCGGCCAGCCGGGTGCGCCCCCCGGCCCCCGGGCCGGCGCGGGGGCCCGATCCCGCCACGGTCACCGGCGTGGCCGTTCTGGTGCCCCTGGCCGGGGCCCTGGCGCTGGATTCCCCCCCCGCCCTGGCCGGTGTCCTGGTCGCGGCGCTGGCGTTGTTCGCCGACGCCCCCGCCGCGCGTCTTCCCCGTCCCGGGGGAGGAGCCGGCCGCGTTCTGGAGCCGGTGCTGGCCCTGGCCACCGCCCTGGCTCCCGTTGCCATCGCCGGGGCCATGACCGTGGTCGTCGCCGGCATGCCGCCCGGGTGACGGTGCTTTGTCCTTGCGGCTGTTTGTCTTATAGTGCCGCCAGGTGTTCGGACTCGAACGTCAGGAGCGCAGCCGTGACCAGACGCACTCTTGCCATTGCCGGGGCCGCCGGGGTGGCCGTGTTGCTTGTCGTCCTCCTGGCTCTCCTGGCGCGCATGGCCCCCGACAGCGGCGGGCCCGCCGGGGCATCCCGCGAGGCTCCCCCCTCGGGGCGCCCCGGTTCCTATGAAAACACGGGCCCCCTGTCCGCGACCGGGGAGCCGTCCCGCGCGTCCACGGCCGGGGACCCCGCGCCGCCGCCGGGCTGGGCGTCGGAGGTCCCTCCGCCGGTTTCTCCGGTGGCGCCCGAGGCGGGCGCTCCGTCCGCCCTGCCGTCCTCGGTGCCGGGCGTGTTCATCGTGCCGCCTGCTTCGCCGGGCGCCGCGCCGGCAAGCGCGGGGCCGGGGGGCGCCGCTCGCCCGGGCGCCGCTCCCGCTCCCGCCGCTCCCTCGGCCCTTGCTCCGCCGGCGGTCCCGGCTGATCCGGGCGCTGTTTCCCGGGCGGTCGTTCCCCCGGAGGACCCCGACAAGGCCAGGGATCCGTCGCGCGTCGACGAGGCCCCTCCCGTGGCCCCCCTTCCGGCACCGGCCTTCGACGTGGTCCGGGTGGAGCGCGATGGCGCCCTGGTGGCGGCCGGCACCGCGACCCCCGGGGCCACGGTGACCTTGAAAAGCGGCGAGGCGGCGGTGGGCGAGGCCACGGCCAACGCGCGCGGCGAATGGGTGATCAGCCCCGAGGCCCCCCTGGCGCCGGGCGGCCATCTCCTGGCCCTGACCGAGGACCGGGCCGACGGGCGGAAGTCGGGGGCCCCGGAAAGCGTGGCGGTGCGGGTTCCGCCGGCCGGCGAATCCCGCCCGCCGCTGGTCGTCGCCCAGTCCCAGCCCGACCGGGGACCGTCGCGCGTGCTGCAAGGCCCCCAGGCCGCCCGGGGCGGGGCTTTCGCCCCCCTGGGCATCGAAACCCTGGATTACGACGAACAGGGGCATCTGGTGGTGGGCGGCGTGGCGCCGGCCCGCGATCCGGTGCGCTTGTACCTCGATAACAGTTTGCTGGGCGAGCAGGGCAGCAGTCCCGAAGGGCGCTGGCAGATTGTCGCGCCGCAAGCGTTGCCTCCGGGGCCTCACACCCTGCGCGCCGACCGCCTCACCCCCGATGGCACCGTGGTCGAGCGGGTGGAAATCCCGTTCCTGCGCCCCGACCGGCTGCCCCAGCCCCGCGACGGGGATATCTTGTTTACCGTGCAACCGGGCAATAACCTGTGGACCCTGGCGCGCAAGGTTTATGGCCATGGATGGCGCTACACCGTCATCTTCCAGGCCAACCGCGACCAGATCCGCGACCCCGATCTGATTTACCCCGGCCAGGTCTTTACCGTGCCCCGGCCGGCGGAGGTCCGCCCGTCGCCGTAAGCCGGCCGGGGCGGTCCTGTTCCGGCGAAAAAACGGCCCAGTCCATGCCAGGGCCGCTTCTTTCGCTTCTTTTGGTCCCTGGTTCCTTAGGAGGGAAACCATCCATGCGTCGCATTGCCATTGACTGGAAGACGTACCTGAACCCGCCGTTCCATGCCGACGGGTGGAAATTCGTCGCCATCGCCGGCGTGGTCTCGTTGATTTTGTGGATGCTGGCCTTCTGGCTGGCTCTGCTGGGCTTCGCGTTCACGGCGGCCGTGCTGTTCTTCTTCCGCAACCCCAAGCGCTTCGTGCCCGAGCGCGCCGGCCTCGTGGTGTCGCCGGCCAGCGGTCTGGTCCAGGCGGTGGAAGAGGTCGAGCCCCCGGCCGATCTCGCCCTTGATCCCCCGGGCCCGCGTCAGCGCGTGAGCGTGTTCCTGAGCGTGTTCGACTGCCACGTCAACCGTTGCCCGGTGGGCGGCACGGTGACCAAGGTCAAGCACATTCCGGGCAAGACCCTGAACGCCACCTTGGACAAGGCGAGCGAGGAGAACGAGCGCAACACGGTGGTCATCCGCATGCAAGATGGCCGTCAGCTGGCGTTCACCCAGATCGCCGGCCAGATCGCCCGGCGCATCCGCTGCGACATCGCCGAGGGCCAGACCGTGCTCACCGGCGACGTCATGGGCCTGATCCGCTTCGGCAGCAAGGTGGACATCTACCTGCCGCCCGGCGTCGCGCCCCTGGTTGCCCCCGGCCAGACCATGGTTTCGGGTGAAACGGTGATCGCCGACCTGACCTCGGCCGAGCCCGCCCGTACCGCCCAGGTCCGCTAACGGGATCAAAACCCATGGCCCGACACCCCCGCGCCAAGGCGTCCCGCCGGCGAACCCCCCGTCTCAAAGGTCTGTCGTTCAACCGGATCATTCCGAACCTCATGACCTTGCTGGCGCTGTGCGCCGGCCTCACTTCCCTGCGCTACGGCCTGCATGGGGAGTATGAAAAGGCGGTGGTGGCCATCATCCTGGCCGGCATCCTGGACGGTCTCGACGGTCGCGTCGCCCGCCTGCTCAAGGGCACCAGCCGCTTCGGCGCCGAACTGGACAGCCTGTCGGATTTCGTCTGCTTCGGCGTCGCGCCCGCCCTGCTCTTGTACCTGTGGTCCATGGGCGTGGCCGGGGGGGTCGGCTGGGCCCTGGTTTTGCTCTACGTGGTGTCGTGCGGGCTGCGTCTGGCCCGCTTCAACACCCAGCTCATGGGCGAGCGCGACCTGCCCGCCTGGGCCTACAACTACTTCACCGGCGTGCCGGCTCCGGCCGGCGCCGGGCTGGTGCTGCTGCCCATGATGCTGTCGTTCGCCACCGACTCCCCGGACGTTTTCAGCCATCCGGCCCTTGTGGGCCTGGTGCTGAGCGGGGTGGCGGTGCTGATGATCAGCCGCGTGCCGACCTTCAGCTTCAAGAACATCAAGGTTCCTCACGCGGCGGTGCTGCCGATCATGGTGGGCATTGGCATCCTGGCCGGGTTCCTGGTCACCAGCCCGTGGCTGACCCTGGCCGGGGTGGGCTGCTTGTACCTGGGGATGATGCCGGTGTCGTTGCATTCGTTCCGCCGGCTGGAGCGTGAAGCCCAGGCCATGACCGGGGAAACGCCCGACGGCGGCGCTTCGCCCCCCGGGGCCACGCCCCCCGGTGCCACGCCCCCCGGGGCCGCGCCTCCCGCTTCCTCGTCCTGAGGCCCGTGTCGGCCCCTTTCCCTCGCGGGGGAGGGGCCCGCCCGGCTCCGGGGGCCGGTTGTCCGGAGTCCCGCTCCATGGTTTCCGAAAAGCAGCGTGCCCAGCTTCGGGCCCGGGCCCATGCCCTGGGCTTCGAGGCCTGCGCGATCACCGCCGCCCGCCTGCCCGAGGGCGCGGGGGAAGACCTGCGCGCCTTCGTGGCCCAAGGTCATCACGGCCCCATGGCCTGGATGGCCGAAACCCTGGAACGGCGCGCCGATCCCCGCGTGCTCTGGCCCGAGGCGGTTTCGGTTGTTACCCTGGGCCTGTCCTACGCCCCCCCCGAAATTCCCGACCCCACCGGCGGCGATCCCACCCGCGCCTGCTTCAGCGTCCATGCCCGCCACCGCGATTATCACGCCGTGGCCAAGGGCCGGGCCAAGACCCTGGCCCAGTGGATGGTCTCGCGCCTGGGGGGCGCGGTGAAGGTGTTCGTCGATACCGCCCCGGTGATGGAAAAACCCCTGGCCCACGCCGCCGGCCTGGGCTGGCAGGGCAAGCATACCAATCTGGTCAGCCCCCGTTTCGGGTCGTGGCTGGTGCTGGCCGAGGTGTTCACCACCGTTGACCTGCCCCCCGATCCCCCCATGCCCGATCGCTGCGGGGCCTGCCGGCGTTGCCTGGACGCCTGCCCCACCGGGGCCCTGACGGCGCCCCATGTCATGGATGCCCGGCGCTGCCTCGCCTGCCTGACCATCGAAACCCCGGGACCGATCCCCGAGCCCCTGCGCGGGGCCATGGGCAACCGCGTGTATGGCTGCGATGCCTGCCTCGCGGTGTGCCCGTGGAACCGCTTCGCCCCGCCCACGACCGAGCCCGCCCTGGTGGCGCGCCCCGACCTGATCGACCCGCCCCTGGCCGAACTGGCCGCGCTCGACGATCCCGGCTTTCGCGCCCGCTTCAGCGGCACCGGGGTGCGCCGGTTGGGCTACGCGCGCTTCAAGCGCAACGTGCTGATCGCGCTCGGCAACAGTGGCGCCCCGGCCCTGAAGGACGCGGTGGCGCCGTTCCTCGACGATCCCGATCCGGTGATCGCCGACGCAGCCCGTTGGGCGTGGGGGCGGTTGGGCGCGGAAGAGGGGAACGAGGAAGGGGAAGGGCACGAATAAGGGAAAGGGCGGGGAGGCTCGCCTCCCCGCGCCCCTCCGATCCGTTCAGGGGACGGCGAGGGGTTCGGGGGTGCAGCGCAAGCTGGCGGCGCCTTCGGCCAGGTGGGCGCTGTCCAGGGCCAGGCCGGAGCCGCTGTCGCGCAGGTAAATCCGCAAATCCACCAGAACGGCGCGGCGCTGGGCGCCCCGGCCGACGCGATCCACCTTCAAGCTGGCGGCCTTCAGGATACCCGGCCCGAAATCGGCTTCAAGCGCCCGGCACAAGGCGGCGCTGGTCACGGTGTCGCCCTGGGCCTTGCTGATCAGGCGTTGCGTTTGCGTGGCCCGCGCGGTTTGGGTCAGCGCGATG
The DNA here is from genome assembly GCF_007992075.1 of Pararhodospirillum oryzae. Classification (GTDB taxonomy): domain Bacteria; phylum Pseudomonadota; class Alphaproteobacteria; order Rhodospirillales; family Rhodospirillaceae; genus Pararhodospirillum; species Pararhodospirillum oryzae. Next base: position 54,530 of record NZ_BJZO01000007.1, on the reverse strand, counting down.
GCCGTGCGCATGTAGGTGTCGGCATCCCAGCCGGTGCAGGTGCCATGCTTGATCCATTCGTGCCGATCCAGGTGCGAGGCCACCCCGGGCATGACCTCGGCCAGCGCCTGCTCCAGGGCCGGGTCTTGCAACGGCACCGGCGGCAGATCGTCCCAGCCCGGCGAGCGATCGCGGGCAATCAGGTCATCAGATACCGCGCAATAGGCCCGCCCCCGAGGCTGCGGCCACAGGCCATGCAACGACAGCAAGGCATTGGTTGAGGCGTCGGAGGGGGCGCACTCGGGCTTGGCGTCTGGAGTCGCCAGCGTGGCGCAAAAGCCCGGAGTCCAACTGAGCGCCAGCACGAAGTCGTCGGCGCGGGCGAAAGAGGCGCCCGCCACCAGGGCGAGCACGACAGCAAAGGGCGCGAAAAAGGAGCGCATGGCAGGGTCCTTGCCGCATCAAAGGAAAAGGGACTCACCACGCTACCCGTTCGGGCGATCGCGCGCAGCCCGAGAGTCGCCGCCGTGATCGCGGGACAGCGGGCCGGGGACCAGCCTTTGCCGCGTTTGCATCGGTTTTGCATCGGTTTTGAAGAGGAACCGGGGGACAAGCGGAGTCCTCCGGGAAATCCCGGAGGAAGCCTCAATCCGCTTCCAGTCGCGGAGGGGCTTCAGCCTCACCCCCTTTCAACCTCTTGTCAAGCCAGGGAAAAAGGGAGGCGTTTCCACGGGGTGGGGGCGGCGGGCGGTCCGGGCCGGGTGCGAACGGGGTCCGGATCGGGTGTAATGCCAATTTTCCCTTTTTGATTCAAAGGCGTGATCCTTTTCCACGGGGTTCCCGCTCCCAAAAACAACCTTTATCATCTATTGCCTCGCGAACACACGTCTTCTTGCCCGCCGGGGTCTGGGGGCGCGCCGCGTCCCCAGGCGGGGGTTTGGGGGCGCCGCCCCCAACGGGCCTTGCCCGATCCACCCCCCGCTTCCTTTCCCTGAACCGCCCGGTCCTTAAATTACGCAATCAGGTGCCAAAATAGGGTGTTGATTCGATCGGCCCAGGCACCCATACTGCTCCCCATAACGGGCGAAGACCCGGAGAGAGGTTTTACGGTACCGACGGATCACCCGCAAAGGGGAGCGTCGGCCCGGGGGTATTCATCTTCAAGAAACAAGGGAGGACCGACGTATGTCGGAGACGCGTGACACCATCAGTGTGCCTGGTTCCCTGCCCTCCGTTTCCCGGCGCGGCGTGCTCAAGGGCTCGCTGGCCGTGGGGGCTGCCCTGGGCATGCCCACCATCCTGACCCGGCCCGCCTGGGCGCAATCGGGCTTTCGCAACGATCCGGGCAGCGGAGCCACGGTGACCTTCGGGTTCAACGTGCCCCAGACCGGCGCCTACGCCGACGAGGGCGCCGACGAGCTGCGCGCCTTCGAGCTGGCGGTCAAGCACATCAATGGCGAAGGCGACGGCGGTCTTCTCAAGACCATGAAGCCCCTGGCCCTGCGCGGCAACGGGGTGCTGGGCAAGAAGGTCCAGTTCGTGACCGGCGACACCCAGACCAAGGCGGACGCGGCCCGGGCCTCGGCCAAGCGCATGATCGAAAAGGACGGGGTGATCATGTTCTCCGGCGGCTCGTCGTCGGCGGTCGCGGTGGCCCAGCAGGCGCTGGCCCAGGAAATGGGCGTGGTCTTCATGAACGGCCTCACCCACTCCAACGACACCACCGGCAAGGACCGCCGCCGCTACGGCTTCCGCCACTTCTTCAACGCCTACATGTCGGGCGTGGCCCTGGCGCCGGTGCTGAAGGAAGAACTGGGCGCCGATCGCCGCGCCTATCACCTGACGGCGGATTACACCTGGGGCTGGACCCAGGAAGAATCCCTCAAGAACGCCACCGAGGCGATGGGCTGGGAAACCGTGGCCACGGTGCGCACGCCGCTCGGTGCCGGCGACTTCTCGCAGTACATCACGCCCGTTCTCAACTCGGGCGCCGACGTGCTGATCTTGAACCACTACGGCAAGGACATGGTCAACTCGCTGACCCAGGCCGTGCAGTTCGGGCTGCGCGACAAGATGGTCAACGGCAAGAAGTTTGAAATCGTCGTGCCGCTGTACTCCCGCCTGATGGCCCAGGGCGCGGGCGAGAACATCAAGGGCATTCTGGGCACCAAGAACTGGAACTGGTCGCTTCAAGACGAGGCGTCCTTGACCTTCGTCAAGTCGTTCGGCCAGGCCTACGGCTTCCCGCCGTCGCAGGCGGCCCAGACCTGCTACGTGCAAACGCTGCTGTATGCCGATGCCTGCGAGCGCGCCGGTACCTTCCATCCGCCGGCGGTGATCAAGGCCCTGGAGGACTTCCAGTTCGACGGCACCGGCGACGGCCCCACCTTGTACCGCGGCGCCGATCACCAGTGCTTCAAGCGCGTGCTGGTGGTGCGTGGCAAGATGAATCCCACCAGCCAGTTTGACCTGCTGGAAGTGGTCAAGGAAGTGCCGGCCGACGTGGTGACCTACGACCCGAACATGTTCGGGGGAGAACTGGGCCCCTACGAGGTCTGATCACCTGACCCTCGCCCGCGGGGCCGGTCGCCGCCCAGGCGGAGACCGGCCCCGTCGTCTCCTTGCCCCGCGCGAAAGCCCGATGCCATGGACGCACTATTGCTTCAAGTCCTGAACGGACTTGACAAGGGGGGCGCGTATGCGCTCATCGCCCTTGGTCTCACCCTTGTTTTCGGAACCCTGGGCGTTGTCAATTTCGCCCACGGTGCCCTGTTCATGCTGGGCGCCTTTTGTACGGTAACACTGCAAAAAATCCTGGGCACCTCCGTGCGGGTGCGCGACGAAAGCGTGACCTTCTTCGAAGCGTACAAGGAGGTCCCCTACCTTGTTTTGTGGTTTGGCGACGCCGGCAAGGCCGTGTTGCAATGGGTGGTGCCGCTTTCCATCCTGCTGGCCATTCCCGTCATGATGCTGATCGGCCTGGTCATGGAACGAGGCCTGATCCGCCACTTTTATAAACGACCACACGCCGAACAGATCCTGGTCACCTTTGGCCTCGCCATCGTGTTGCAGGAAATCATCAAGGCGATGTTTGGCGCCAACCCCATTCCCCAGGTCGTGCCCCCGATTTTCTCCGGCTCGGCCGAGATCGGGGAGTGGCTGGGCCTGGGCCCCGGGGTCAGCTATCCGTGGTGGCGCTTGATCTACCTGGCCTTCTCGCTGTCGGTGGTGGGTGCCGTGTTCGCCTTCTTGCAGCGCACCACCTACGGCATGACCGTGCGCGCCGGCATGGCCGATCGCGAAACCGTGGGCCTCTTGGGCATCGACATCGAAAACCGCTTCACCCTGGTTTTTGGTCTCGCCGCCGTGGTCGCCGGGCTGGCCGGGGTCATGTACACCCCCGTCCTGCCGCCCGACTATCACATGGGCATGGACTTCCTGGTTTTGTCGTTCGTGGTCGTGGTCGTGGGCGGCATGGGCTCGCTGGGGGGCGCGGTGGCTGCCGGCTTCCTGCTGGGCATCGTGCAGTCGTTCGCCTCGATGACCTTTATCAAGGAAATCCTGCCCGGCATTGACCAGATCATCATTTACTTGATCGCCGTGGGCATCCTGCTGGCCCGTCCCCGTGGCCTGATGGGCCGCAAGGGCGTGATGGAGACCTGACCATGACCCTTGATTCCCCGCGCCGCGAGGCCCTGGTCATGGCGGTGTTCGCCGTCGTGATCCTCACCATGCCCCTTTGGATGGCGCCGTTTGGGGCTTCCTACCCCGACTTGCTGCAAAAGTTCGCCATCTACGGCATTTTCGCCATTGGGTTCAACATCCTGTTCGGTCTGACCGGCTACTTGTCGTTTGGCCACGCCGCGTTCCTGGGCGTGGGATCGTATGCCGCCATGTGGTCTTTCAAGGCGCTCAGCGCCAACGTGCTGCCCGCCGTGCTGGGGGGCGTGCTGATCTCGGGGCTGTTCGCCGCCCTGATCGGCTACGTGTGCCTGCGCCGCTCGGGCATCTACTTTTCGATCCTGACCCTGGCGCTGGCCCAGATGTCCTACAACATGGCCTATTCGGTGCTGACCCCGATCACCAACGGCGAAACCGGCCTCAAGCTGACCCAGACCGACGCGCGCGTGTTCGACCAGCTGGCGGGCGTGGTGCCCGAGGCCGGCTTGCCGTCCACCTCGCTGTTTGGCCTGGAGATGACCGGCTATCCCGGCTTCTACTTCTGCGCCGTGGCCTTGATCGGCGCCTTCTTCGTCGCGCTGCGCATTTTCAATTCGCCCTTCGGCCTGAAGCTGCGCGCGATCAAATCCAATCAGACGCGGCTGTTGTACACGGGGTTCAATCCCAAGCCGCACCTTTGGGTTGCTTTCATCCTGTCGGGCATGTACGCGGGGCTCGCGGGGGCCTTGCTGGTGGTCACCGATCCGCTGGCCGGGGCCGAGCGCATGCAGTGGACCGCCTCGGGCGAGGTGGTGCTGATGACCATCCTGGGCGGGGCCGGCACCCTGGTCGGGCCGCTGCTGGGCGCCGGGTTGATCAAGTACTTTGAAAACATCTTCAGCAGCTTCAACGCCCAGACCCTGCACGACGCCTTTTCGTTCCTGCCCGATTTCCTGGAAAACACCCTGGTTTTCCTGATCAGCCCGTTCGTGGGCCATGGCTGGCACCTGACCTTGGGGGTGCTGTTCATGCTGGTGGTCATCTTCCTGCCCGGAGGCCTGATGGAAGGCATCCGTCGTCTGACCCGTCTGGTGAAGGCGCGCCGGGACCGGAACAGCGACCCGGAAGGCGCGGCCGTCGTGCCGCCTTCGTCGGTGGAGGGCTAGGGCCATGGGCGATATCCTGCTTCACGTCAAGGACGTGCACAAAAGTTTCGGCGGCCTCAAGGCCCTGACCAACATCAACCTGGCCATCGAGCAGGGCACCACCCACGCCATCATCGGCCCCAACGGGGCGGGCAAGTCCACCTTGCTCAACACGGTGATCGGCCGCCTGGTGCCCGACAGCGGCTCGGTGATGTTCGGCGGGCGCTCGCTCACCGGCCTGAAGCCGTTCGAGATCAATCAGGTGGGGGTGGTGCGGGTGTTCCAGACCCCCGAGATTTTCCCCGACCTGACCTTGCTGCAAAACGTGATGATCCCGGCGCTGGCCAAGAAGGAGGGCTCGTTCCGCTTCAACGCCTTCGCCAGCCTGTTCAAGGACACCGACGTGCGCGACCAGGCGCTGGCCATGCTGGAGGACCTGGGCCTGGCCGAGCAGAAGGACCGCGAGGCCGCCCACCTGTCGCGCGGCGACAAGCGGCGCCTGGAAATGGCGATGGGCCTGGTGCAGCGCCCGCGCCTTTTGTTGCTCGACGAGCCCACGGCGGGCATGGCGCGCCACGACACCAACCGCACCATCGACCTGTTGCAGGAGGTCAAGAAGACCGGCCTGACCAAGGTCATCATCGAACACGACATGCACGTGGTGTTTTCGCTTGCCGATCGCATCACGGTCCTGGCCCAGGGCACCATCATCTGCGAAGGCACGCCCGACGAAGTCCGGGGCAACCCCAAGGTCCAGGAAGCCTATCTGGGAGGCGCGCATCTATGACCGACACCCCCACCTTGCTGCCGGCCTTCGATGGGGCCAAGGCGCCGGGCAAGAAGCCCATCCAGGCCCTGGGCACCGCGCCGGCGTTCTTCTATTGCCGCGACGTGCATGCCTATTACGGCGAAAGCTACGTCGTGCAGGGCGTCAGCTTCGACGTGCGCGAGGGCGAGATCCTGGCTTTCCTGGGCCGCAACGGCGCCGGCAAGACCTCGACCTTGCGCACCTTGGCCCGGGTTGACAGCCCGCAGTTGCGCCACGGCGAAATCTGGCTCGACCACAAGCCGCTGCACCGCATGCAGGCCCATCAGGCGGCGCGCAACGGCGTCGCCCTGGTGCCCGAGGACCGGCGGATCATTCCCGGCCTGACGGTCGAGGAAAACCTGATCTTGTCGCAGATCGCGCCCCCGATCGGCTGGTCGATCGAGCGCATCTACGAGTTGTTCCCCCGCCTGGGGGAACGGCGCAACCAGGAAGCCGTTACCTTGTCGGGTGGCGAGCAGCAGATGCTGGCGATCAGTCGGGCGCTCGCCCGCGATATCAAGCTGCTGCTGCTCGACGAACCCTATGAAGGGTTGGCGCCGGTCATCGTGCACGAAATCGAACGCACGCTGGAAAGCGTCAAGGAGCTGGGTATTACCACGATCATCGTGGAGCAGAACGCGATCGCGGCCCTGCACCTGGCCGACCGGGCGATCATCATGGACATGGGAGAACTGGTGTTCGACGGCACCGCCCAGGAGGTTCTGGATAACGCCGAGCTGCGCCAGACGTATCTGGCGATCTAGAGTTCGTCAGGGAAAAGGGGGTACCGCTTTTCCCGCAAGGACAAACTCAAACAAAGGGATCCAGAGTCCGTCCGCTTCAACGGGAAACGGACGGACTCTGAAGGGGCTGTCCCGGTGCAAGGGGGCGGTTCGGGCCCTGCTGGCCCCGGCCTTCCCCCTTGCGTGCGGGCGAGAAAAAAGCGAGGGGGGAATGGAACTGCGCCATCTGTTCGTGCACCTGGACAGCACGCCGGTGCGTGCGCGTCGTGTCGCGCTGGCCCTGGGGCTCGCGCGCCGGTTCAACGCCCATGTCAGCGCCCTGTTCGCCCAGGTCGATGGCGTGGTTCCCACCTACGGGCTGCCCGAGGGCCTGCCGCTCACCACCCAGGCGACGGGGGCGCATGTCATCGACCGCTTCGCGGCCGAGGCACGGGCGGTCGGGGTGTCGTTCGATGCCGCCGTGGCGCCTCCCGGGGGGGCGGCCGAGGTGATCAACGCCACCTTGGAAGGCGCGCGCGACAGCGATCTGGCCTTGCTGGGGGCGTGCCAGGAGGTTTATGCCCACGGCGAGGTGCCGCCCGACCTGATCGCCCAGGTCATTCAGTGGTGCGGGCGGCCGGTTTTGCTGGTGCCCTGCCACGGCCAGGCGGAAACCCTGGGGCGCCGCGTGCTGGTGGGCTGGAATGGTACCCGCGAGGCGGCGCGCGCGCTGAACGACGCGCTGCCCCTGATGCGCCACGCCGAGGCGGTCTATCTGCTGTCGATCGCGCCTCCGTCCGAAATCGCCGCCGAGCTGGCTCCGTCAACCGGGGGCGTGGTCCGCCACCTGCGCCGCCACGGGATCGAGGCCACCTTGGTGCGCGAGCCCCGCCATGCGCTTTCGGTGGCCGATACCCTGGTCTCGCGGGTGACCGACTTCGGCTGCGATCTTCTGGTGCTGGGGGCGTTTGGCCACCTGAGCCTGCCCGCGTGGCTGCGCCAGGGGGTGACCCGCCCCCTGGTCGGCCAAAGCACCGTCCCCACCTTGCTGTCCCATTGACCAGGGAGGAAAGGGGGGCGGCGGCGAGGTTACATGACCAGCGGCGCGGCGCGGCGGTCGCGGCGGGGGTCGACGTCTTCCGAGAACAGGGCCAGGAGTTCGCGCATCATGGTGCCGCCCAGGTCCTCGGGGTCGTTCAAGGTCACGGCGCGGCGGTAATAGCGCGTCACGTCGTGGCCAATCCCGATCGCCACTAGCTGCACCGATGACGTGGTTTCAATCTGGGCGATGACCTCGCGCAGATGGGATTCCAGGTAATGGCCGGTGTTGGCCGACAAGGTGCTGTCATCGACCGGGGCGCCGTCGGAAATGACCATCAGCACGCGCCGGGCCTCGGGGCGCAGGGCCAGCCGGCTATGCGCCCACATCAGGGCCTCGCCGTCGATGTTTTCCTTCAAGATGCCTTCCTTCAGCATCAGGCCCAGGGCACGGCGCGCCCGGCGCCAGGGCTGATCCGCCGGCTTGTAGATGATATGGCGCAGGTCGTTGAGCCGGCCCGGGTTGGCGGGCTGGCCGTTTTCCTTCCACATCTCGCGCGAACGCCCGCCCTTCCAGGCGGTGGTCGTGAAGCCCAGGATCTCGACCTTCACCCCGCAGCGTTCCAGGGTGCGCGCCAGGATGTCGGCGCTGAGCGCGGCCACGGCGATGGGGCGCCCGCGCATCGAGCCCGAGTTGTCGATGAGCAAGGTCACGACGGTGTCGCGGAACTCGGTTTCCTTCTCGCGCTTGTAGGAAAGGGCATGGGACGGGTTGGCGACCACCCGCGCGAGGCGGCCCACGTCGAGGATGCCGTCTTCCAGGTCGAACTCCCACGCCCGGGTCTGCTGGGCCATCAAGCGCCGTTGCAAGCGGTTGGCGATGCGCGACACCACCCCTTGCAGGGGAACCAACTGGCGGTCCAACTGGGCGCGCAGGCGGTTGAGTTCGTCGGGATCGCACAGATCAAGGGCTTCCACCACCTGGTCGAAGGCGCGGGTGAAGGCCTTGTAGCGCGGCGCGATCTCGGGGGGCGGCTCGTTGCGCCGGCGCGAGGGATCGCCGGCTCCGGCCGGATCCTCGCCGTCGGCGCCCGGCATCATGCCATCCTCGGCGCACTGGGCCTGATCGTCGCCCTCGGCGCCCTCGCCGGTGCCCGCTTCCAGGCTGGGGTCGCTTTCCGGGCCACGGCTGGTCACGCCCTCGGGGGGCGGGCCCTTCTCGGGATCGCCGGGCTCGGGGTTGCTGTCGTCCGACGAGGGGGCGTCGTCGTTTTCCGACTCCTCGGTTTCGTCGGTGAAATCCTCCAGCCCCATCTCGGCCAGCAAAGAGCGGGTCACCCGGGCGAAAAGGGCCTGATCGTCCAGGGCCCCGGCCAACTGGTCCAGCGCCCCGGCCAGGGCCGGAGGAAAGGCGGTGCGCACCAGGGCCTGGACCTGGGTCATCACCGGGCCGGCCGGCACCGCGCCAAAGCGGGCCAGCGCCAGCAGGCGCACGGCGTCGTTCACCGGCACCTGGGTGGGGTCGGTGACGGAGGCGAAGCCCTCGCCAGCCAGGCGGCGCTCGATGGTGCCGCCCAGGTTCAAGGCCACGCCCGCCATCTTGCGCGCGCCCAGGCTTTCGTAGCGGGCTTGTTCCAGGGCCTGGTAGATTTCGCGCGCGGCCACGTTGCCGGGCTCCAGGCGCGCGGCCAGGGTGGCGTCGTGGTGGCGCAGCTTCAAGGCCAGGCTGTCGGCGGTGCCGCGCAGGCGGGTCAGCATTCCCGGCTCGGGCATGCGGGGCGGCAGGGGCAGGCGGACCTGACCGCCGGCCAGGGCGCCGGGGCCGGGGGCATACGTGACCGCGAGCCCGGGGTGCTTGGCGATGGCGCGCAAGGTGGCCGCCGTGACCGACTTCAAGGTTTCCACGGCGGTGTCGGACGCGTTGGTGGCCCCCAGGGGCCGGCGGTTTTGCACGAACGCCCCCTCTAGCTCAAGGTCACGCGCGACGCGGCGATGCTTTCGGGCAGGTCGCGGCCAAAGCAGCGCTGGTAGTATTCGGCCAGGATCGGACGTTCCGTTTCATCGCACTTGTTGAGGAACGTCACCCGGAAGGCATAGGCATCGTCGCCGAAGATCAGGGCGTTCTCGGCCCAGGTCAGCACGGTGCGCGGCGACATGACGGTGGAAATGTCGCCGTTGATGAAGCCGCTGCGCGTCAGGTCCGCCACCGCCACCATGGCCGCCAGGGCCTTGCGCCCCTCGTTCGTGTCGTAGCGGGGCTGCTTGGCCAGAACGATGCCCAGTTCAACGTCGGGGTCGAGGTAGTTGAGCGTGGCCACGATGTTCCAGCGGTCCATCTGGCCCTGGTTGATCTGCTGGGTGCCGTGATACAGGCCGGTGGTGTCGCCCAGGCCCACCGTGTTGGTGGTGGCGAACAGGCGGAAAGAGGGATGCGGGCGGATGACCTTGCTTTGGTCGAGCAGCGTCAGGCGCCCTTCGACCTCCAGCACGCGCTGGATGACGAACATCACGTCGGGACGGCCGGCGTCGTATTCGTCGAACACCAAGGCGACGGGGCGCTGCAAGCACCAGGGCAAGATGCCCTCGCGGAACTCGGTGATCTGCTGGCCATCGCGCAGCACGATGGCATCCTTGCCCACCAGATCAATGCGGCTGACGTGGCTGTCGAGGTTGACGCGGATGCAAGGCCAGTTGAGACGCGCCGCCACCTGTTCGATGTGGGTGGACTTGCCGGTGCCGTGGTAGCCCTGGATCATCACCCGGCGGTTGTGCGCGAACCCGGCCAGAATCGCGAGCGTGGTATCGGGATCGAAGCGATAGGCGCTGTCGCGATCGGGTACGTGCTCGCTGGCCTGCGAAAAGGCGGGGACGTGCATGTCGGTATCAAGGCCGAACAGGTCGCGCACCGGAACGGTGATGTCGGGGGCATTCAGCAAGGGCTCGGCGGCGGTCATGGGGATTCCTCGAAGATCGCAAGGCACAAACAAAGGGGGGAAAGGCACGGGCGCACGCGGCGCCTTGGCCGGGAAAAGCGAACGGGCGTCAGGCGCCCAGGGCGGCGCGTAGGACGTGGTAGGCTTCGGTCACCATCTTGAAGCGCTCCTCGGCGTCGCGATCCCCCCCGTTGGCGTCGGGATGATAGCGTTTCACGAGGGTTTTGTAGCGGGTTTTCAACGCGCTCAATGTCAGGGGCTCGTCAAGGTCCATCACGCGCATGGCGCGCGCGCGCGGCCCATCCTCGCGGTGGCGGGGTCTGGGGGAGTCCTGGCCGGGACCTTCACCGGCCATGCCCTCGGGGCCGAACACGGTGAAGGGGTCGTGCATCCGCTCGGCGACGCCGGCGCAGCGATCGCCCAGGGGCCACGTGGGGCGGTCCCAGACGGTGGCGCGACGGATCATGGTTTCGATGTCGGTTTCGTTCAGGCCATCATAGTAGTTCCAGGCCTTGTTGTAGGCCTGAACGTGTTCCAGACAGAACCAGTAGTATTCGCGCAGATCGCGGCTTTTGGGGGCGCGGTACAGGCCCTCGTGGGTGCAGCCGGGATGGTCGCACAAACGGGTCTTCGCGGCGCCCTGGGGCCCGAAGCTGTCAAGGGGGGGAATGGGGCGGCGCTTGCGGCGGCGATCCCATCCAGTGTTATCGGCGCGGGTCATGATGGGCCCACTATGGCGCCCGCGCTGTCTTGAGGCAAGACGCCTCCCGGTTCTCCCCTTGAACCGTGCCGGAGTCGGCCCACATCGGGTCGGAAGGGGTTTTTTCGTCCGCGAGCCCTAACCCGGCTGGCGAGGCAGGATGTTTCCCCGCTTCCCTGGCGAAGGAAAAATATCGCATGGCCCATCCTCCCGTGAGTGAGCAGATTTTTGAACGCCTGGAAACGGCGCTGGCCCCCGAGCATGTCGCGGTGCGCGATGAGTCCCGGCGCCATGCGCATCACGCGGCGATGCGGGCCGGACACGGCGGCCACGGGGAAACCCATCTGCACGTCGAGATCGTCGCGGCGCGGTTCGAGGGCCTTACCCGCCTGGAACGCCACCAGGCTGTCATGGCGGTGCTGGACGGGGTGTTCGCCGATGGCGTGCATGCGCTGTCGTTGCGGCTGCGCACGCCGGCCGAGGCCGCCGCGCAGGGGGCGCACGGCTAGATTCCCCGCCTGCGGCTCAAAGTGCGTCGCAAATTGCGAACGCACCGGGGTCTTCCTTCGCCAAAATCAACCCGAACGCTTATGATTTAAGGAATTATGAACGCCACAGGTTTGGCACGCCCCTTGCTTTCGTCTCTGTGTGTCCAGGAAGGGCGATCAACCCGGCTGAACCGGACGACAAGAAACGAACGATCCACGGACTAGAAAGCAGGGGGTTACGGTCATGAGTGCCAAACTTGCGGGTGAAATGGGTAATCGGGTTCTGATCCTGAGCGAGGATGCGATCATTCTTGATCAGGCGCGGTTGCAGCTGGAAGATCGCTTCGAAGTGGTGACGGCGAGCGCCGCCGACAACGGCCTGCGCGTTTTGGAAGAAGAGGGGCCCTTTGCCCTGGTTCTCGCCGATCTGTCGCCGGACGGCCCGGTGTGGGATGGCATCTTGGAATGCCTCTACTCCCTGCCGAGTGACACCGCCTTGATGCTGCTGGGCAATGGCCCGATGGGCGTGCCTCCCGGGGTGATGCTGCACTAAGCCTGGCCCGGGCTCCGGTACCGCTCGGAGCCTTGCTTGGAAGAAGAAGCAGTCCGTCGGACGACAAGGGGTCGGACGGGGAGGAATAAGAAAAAACATGGCCAAGAGGTTGAGGGACGGCGCCATCTGGGGGCGCCGTCTTTTTTTGGTGACTTGACCCCCGCGTCGCGGGCGGGCCTTGTGGGCGGGCCGGTTCCGGCTTTCCCTGGTTCGTCCGCCCTGGAGCCCCCATGTCGCCGTGGTCGTCTGGTGTCGCCCTGGCTCGCCGCAAACGCTGGGCCTTCGCGCTGGTTCTGGCGGGAATGGCGGCCGCCACCGTGTGGGCCTGGGGGGGCACAGGCGCCGGGGCGTTGCTTGATCCCGTCCGGCTGGCCGCGCTGGCGGCGCCCTGGCTCGCCCATCCCCTGGCCCCGGTGGCGGCCGTCGGCGCGATTGTCGCCCTGGGACTGGTGGGGTTTCCCGTTACCGTTTTGATCCTGGCCGTGGGGTTGGCCTTCCCTCCCGCTGTTGCCTTGATCGTCAACGCGGCCGGCCTCATGGCCAGCGCCGTGGTCTTGTTCGTGGCCGGCCGGGGGCTGCGGCGCTGGCTGCGGGTGTCGCCCGTTCTTGGGCGCGAACCGGAGTCGCCCGTTCTTGGGCGCGAACCGGAGTCGCCCGGGAAGGGGCGCGGACAGGAACCCTCCGGGAAAAGGCGCTGGCGGGGCCTGGCCCTGGCCGAGGGCGGCGCGGCCGGCGTGGCCGCCTTGCGCAACATTCCGGTGGTGCCGTTTTCAATTCTCAGCGTGCTGTATGGCGCAAGCCCGATCGGCTGGCGGGTCTACCTGCTGGGCACGGCGGTGGGCATGGCCCCGGGGGTGGTGGCGCTGTCCCTGCTGGGCGAGCGGCTGGCCGCGACCGTGCGTCACCCCGATGGCTGGTCGATCGGCGCCCTGGTGCTGACCGCCGGGCTCACCGCCTGGGGCGCCCACGCCGCCCAGCGCTGGGCCGAAAAGCGCCCGGGCCGGGCGGGGGAATAGAAAGGGACGCTTCACGACGGGGTGGTCTGCCCTTTCTCCGGGGCTCCGCCCAGTCCCTTTCTCCGGGGCTCCGCCCCAGTCCCCACCGGGCCCGGTTACGAGGCCAGTTCGCGCGAGCGGTGGGCGGCCGCTTCCAGGGCCCGCTTCATCAGGGGGGCCAGGCCGTCGTCGGCCATCAGCACCGCGAGCGCGGCGGCGGTGGTGCCGCCGGGGCTGGTCACCGCGCGGCGCAGGGCGGCCGGCTCGTCGGGCTGGGCATCGAGCAGGGCGCCCGATCCCGCGACCGTCTGCCGGGCCAGCTTTTCCGCCAGCGCGGGGGGAAGCCCCGCGGCCCGGCCAGCCTCGGCCATGGCCTCGACCAGCAAGAACACATAGGCCGGCCCGCTGCCCGACAGCGCCGTCACCTCGTCCATCAGCGCCTCGTCGTCCACCCAGTCGACGGCGCCCACGGCCGAAAGCAGGGTTTCGCAGGCGGCCCGGGCCGGGGCCTCGACCCGGGGGTTGGCGCACAGCACGGTCATGCCGCGCCCGATGGCGGCGGGCGTGTTGGGCATGGCGCGCACCACGGCGGCGGGCGCGTTCAACATCCGCTCGATGCCGGCCAGGGTGATGCCGGCGGCGATGGACAGGAACACGGTGCCCTGGGCCACCAGCGGCCCGTAAGCGGGAAGAACCGAGTTGATCATCTGGGGCTTGACCGCGACCACGCAGATATCGGGCCGGGGGGTCAGGGCCAGGGCCTCGTCTTGGGTGATCCGGCGCACGCCGGGGGGCACCTCGGCGGCCGGATCGACCACGGCAACGGCGGCGGGATCAAGTCCTTGCGCCAGCCAGCCGGCCAGCATCGACCCACCCATGCGTCCGCAGCCCAGCAGCAAGACGCGCAGGCCCAACAACTCCGATGTCATCACGCTTCCCCGACGGTTTCCAGCAAGGCGGCGTCGATCGCTTCCTGGGCCGACTTGCCGCCCCAGATGGCGAACTGGAAGGCCGGATAGAAGCGTTCGCATTCGCCGATGGCGATCTCGACCAGTTCCTCGACCGTGGCCCGGTTCAGATCCTGCCCGGTCAGCAGCACGGTGTGGCGGAACATCGGGATGCCGGTTTCGGTCCACAAGGCAAAATGGCCCAGCCACAGGCGTTCGTTGAGCAGGGCCAGCAGTTCCAGGATTTCCGAGCGCCGGGCCTTGGGCGTGCGCATGTCGAAGGCGCAGCTGAAATGCAAGGCGTCCAGGTCCTCGGACCAGGCGAAGAACAGCCCGTAATCGCACCAGTGTCCCGGGACCTCGGCGGCCATTTCCTGATCGCCCCGGCGCTCGAAGGTCCAGTCCTTGCAAGCGGCGATGGTTTCAATCAGGTCGATGGGATTGGGCGCGGCCGATTCCAGGGGAGAAATCATCGTGGTCATGTCCACGGCTCCGTGTGTGCGGGAAGGACACGTCCACGGACAACGTGGCACGGTTCCCGGGTCAAGGGTGTTCGTCCGGGCGGGACACCCCTTCGTCCCCTTTCCCCGGCGGATCCCGTGGGATCCGGGGCCGGGGGCGAGAGGACGACCTCAGGCGTCGGAGGGCGTCGTGTCGTCCGGTGCAACGCGGGCGGCTCCGTCGACGGGGGGGGTGGAGCGGTGGGCCTGGGCGGTGGCGCCCCGTCGGGGATGGGTGCTGGCGCCGGCGCGGGCGGCCAGCTGGCTTTCCATCTCGGCAAGCCGGCGTTCCAGGTCTTCCTGGCGCTCGCGGGCTTCGCGGACCATGGCCTCGACCACCTCGAAATCCTCGCGACGGACGAGATTCATATCCGACAGGATGCGCTCGACCCGGCTGCGGATCAGGGTTTCCATCTCGCCGCGCAATCCGCCCAGGGCGCCGGCGGCGCCGCCGGCAAGGCGCGACAAATCGTCAAACAGGCGGTTGCTGGGGGTCATGCCCTCTCTCTCTTTCGCGACACGCTCGTGGATTTCCGGCTCCAACGGCCGGCAGGGCTCTGCGGCGCTGGCCGAGAACCCGCCCGTATTATGCGGTCCCGCGCGCTTTGATGCAACCCGTGCCCTCGTTCGCTTCCCCGGCGGAGGCCTGGGGCCCTGGATCGGGGGATGACGCCCGCCGGCGACATGCGTATAACCCCGGGCTTGAAGGATCCTTGAACACAGGGGACGGCAGGCCATGATTCTCGTAACCGGCGGAGCCGGCTTCATCGGCTCGAACATCCTGGCCGGCCTGGAAGCCCGGGGCTTCGACGACCTGGTGGTGGTGGACCGCCTGCGCGACGGCGACAAGTGGCGCAACATCGCCAAGCGCGCCCTGGCCGACATCATCACGCCCGCCGACCTGCCGGCCTTCCTGGCCGCGCACCAAGGCGAGATCGCCGTGATCATCCACATGGGGGCGATTTCGGCGACCACGGAAACCGATGTCGACCGCATCGTGGCCAACAACGTGCGCCTGACCCTTGATCTGTGGTCGTGGTGCACCCGCCACGGGGCGCGCTTCATCTACGCCAGCAGCGCCGCCACCTATGGCGCCGGCGACGAAGGCTTCGACGATGCCTTCACGCCCGAGGCCCTGGCCCGCCTGCGTCCGTTGAATCCCTATGGCTGGTCCAAGCACATGATCGACCGGCGCCTGTGCGCGCTGGTGAGGTCGGGCGCGGCCACGCCGCCGCAGTGGGCCGGGCTCAAGTTCTTCAACGTGTACGGCCCCAACGAGGCGCACAAGGGCCCGATGCGCAGCGTCGTGCACCAGATCCACCCCTTCGCGCGCGAGGGCAAGCCGTTCGGGCTGTTCAAGTCCTACCGCGAGGGCATTCCCGACGGCGGCCAGCTGCGTGATTTCATCTGGGTGGACGATGTCGTGGACGTGGTCTCGTGGCTGGTCGACACGCCCACGGTCAGCGGCCTGTTCAACGTGGGCACCGGGCAGGCGCGTTCGTTCGCCGATCTGGCGAGCGCGGTCTACCGGGCCCTGGATCAGGCGCCCCGCCTGGAATACCGCGACATGCCCGAGTCCTTGCGCCCCCGCTACCAGTATTTCACCGAGGCGCGCATGGACCGGCTGCGCCAGGCCGGCTACCCGGGATCCTTCACGCCCCTGGAAGAGGGCGTGCGGCGCTATGTGCAGGACTATCTGGAGAAATCCGACCCCTTCCGTTGACATCGGCACGCGCAGGCGTAATAACACTCGCTTTCCTCCGGCCGGCATCATGCCCCTGGACGCGTCTTTCGTCGTCCCGGCGCCCAAGCCCATCCGCCGGAGGGGTCCCCTGACGCGAGTGTCCGATGTCCACGATCCCGGCCTTGATGCCAAACTATGCTCGTCTTGACCTGTCCTTCGACCGGGGCGAAGGGGCGTGGCTGCATGCCACCAACGGGCGACGATATCTTGATTTTGCCGCTGGCATCGCGGTGACCTCGCTGGGACATGCCCATCCCCATCTGGTGGAGGCCCTGACCCGGCAGGCGGGCAAGCTGTGGCACTGCTCGAACCTGTTTCGCATTCCCGAGCAGGAGCGGCTGGCCGAGCGGCTGGTGGCGGCTTCGTTCGCTGATTCCGTGCTGTTTTGCAATTCGGGCGCCGAGGCCATCGAGGCGTCCTTGAAGCTGGCCCGGCGTTATCAGTTCGAGCGCCTGGGCGGCGTGCGGCGCTGGCGGACCCTGGTCACCCAAAACGCCTTTCACGGGCGCACGATGGCGACCATTGCCGCCGGGGGCCAGCAAAAGCACATCCACGGTTTCGAGCCGGTGATGGAAGGCTTCGACCGGGTGCCCTATGGCGACCTGGAGGCGGCCCGCGCCGCCATCACTCCCGAGACCGGCGCCATTCTGGTGGAGCCCATCCAGGGCGAAGGCGGCGTTCATCCGGCGCCCGCCGGGTATCTGGCGGGCTTGCGCGCCCTGGCCGACCAGGAAGGGCTGGTGTTGATTCTGGACGAGGTGCAGACCGGCATGGGCCGCACCGGCACCTTGTTCGCCCACGAGCTCGACGGGATCGTGCCCGACGTGGTGGCCACCGCCAAGGGATTGGGCGGCGGCTTCCCGGTGGGCGCGTGCCTGGCGCGGGGGCCGTTCGCGGGCGTTCTGACCGCCGGCACCCATGGCACCACCTTTGGCGGCAACCCGCTGGCCATGGCCGTGGGCAACGCCGTGCTCGACGTGCTGCTGGCCGACGGTTTCCTGGAACAGGTCCGCGCCCATGCCGCCACCTTGCGCGCGGGCCTGGAAGCCCTGGTGGCGCGCTATCCCGGCCTGCTGGCCGAGGTGCGCGGCCGGGGCCTGCTGCTGGGGCTCGCGTGCCGCTGTCCCAACGCCGACTTGTTGAGTGCCTTGCGCGACGAGGGCCTGCTGGCGGTGCCCGCCGCCGATAACGTCGTGCGTTTGCTGCCGCCCTTGACCCTTGGCCTTGCCGACATCGAGGCCGCCGAAGCTTGTCTTGCGCGTGCGTGCGCGCGCCTTGCCGGGGAGACCGTCTGACATGGCCCGGGCCCGTCCCATTCGTCATTTTCTTGATCTTGCCGACATCGACCCGGCGACCTTGCGTGGCATCGTGGACCAGGGGGCGGCCTTCAAGGCCGCCCGCCACGCGGGCACGCCCGAGACCCCCGTGCTGGCCGGAAAAACCCTCGCGCTGATTTTCCAGCGCAACTCCACGCGAACCCGGGTGTCGTTCGAAGTCGGCATGCGGCAGCTGGGGGGCGATGTCCTGGTGCTGACCGGCGATACGCTGCAACTGAGCCGGGGCGAGACCATCGCCGACACGGCGCGGGTTCTGTCGCGCTACGTCGATGCCATCATGCTGCGCACCGACAGCCACGACGACCTGGACGAACTGGCGGCGCACGCCAGCGTGCCGGTGATCAACGGTCTGACCAACCTGGCCCATCCCTGCCAGATCCTGGCCGACATCATGACGGTGGAAGAACACCGGGGGCCGATCGCGGGCAAGGTCGTGGCCTGGGTGGGCGACGGCAACAACGTGTCGTGCTCGTGGATCAAGGCGGCGGCCCGCTTCGGGTTTTCCATCCGCGTGGCCTGTCCGGCCGAGTTCGCGCCTCCGGACGATGTCGTCGCGTGGACGCGGGCCAACGGTGGCGACGTGACCGTGACCGACGATCCGGCCGCCGCGGCGGCCGGGGCCGACTGCGTCGTGACCGACACCTGGATGTCGATGAGCGTGGGTGAAGCCGAGCGCGAGATGCGCACGCGCCTGCTGCATCCCTACCAGGTCAACCGGCCGCTGATGGCGCTGGCCCACTCGGAGGCGTTGTTCTTGCACTGCCTGCCGGCCCACCGGGGAGAGGAAGTGACGGCGGATGTCATCGACGGGCCGCAGTCGGTGGTGTGGGACGAGGCCGAAAACCGCCTGCATGCCCAGAAGGCCATTCTGGCGTGGTGCCTGACGTGAGCGCTTTCGGCGACAACGTGATCTTGCCCTTTCACCTCGCCTCGGGCGAGTTCCGGGGGCGCCTGGTGCGGGCCGGTCGCGCGGTGGGCGATACCCTGGCAGGGCATGACTATCCGCCGGTGGTGGCCGCGCTGGTCGCCGAAACCGTGGTGCTGGGCGTGGCGTTGTCGTCGGTTCTCAAGTACGACGGCGTGTTCACCTTGCAGATTCAAGGCGACGGGCCGGTGCGGGCGCTGATCGCCGACGTGACCAGCGCCGGCATGGTGCGGGCGGTGGCGCGCTACGACGCCGGCCGCCTGCCGGCCGGGGAGCCGCCGGCCGCCGGGCGGCTCGCGGCCCTGATCGGGCAGGGGCACCTGGCGTTCACCGTCGATCAGGGGCCGCACACCGAGCGCTATCAGGGCATTGTTCAGATCGAGGGGGACAGTCTGGCCGCGTGTGCCCAGCGCTATTTCGATCTGTCGGAACAGCTGCCCACGACCTTGCTGGTGGCGACCCGGCCGCCGGTTGCCGGGGATGAGGCGTGGGGCGCGACCGCCTTGCTGCTTCAGCGCATGCCCCGGACGGCCGGCCCCGCCGCCGACGACGGGGGAACCGACTGGGATGACGCCTGGGAAACGGCCAGCGTGCTGATGCGTTCGCTGACCCCGGCCGAGCTGACCGATCCGGCCCTGACGCCCGAAGCCCTGCTGCGCCGGCCGTTCCATGCCCAGGACCTGCGCCTCGCGGCGCCGCGACCGGTGTTTTATGGCTGCCGCTGTTCGGCGCGCAAGGTGGCGCGGGCCCTGCTGACCTTGCCCGTCGAGGAGCGCGAGAGCCTGGCGGAAAACGGGACCATTGACGTGACGTGCGAGTTTTGCAAAGCAACATACGCCCTGACGCCCAGCGAGCTGGAGGCGTTGTGCGCCGAGCCCTCCCCGGGCCCGTCGGGGGAGCCTTCCGGGTCCGCCTGAGTCCGCCTGAGGCGGCACCCTTTCGTATCCCATCGACACTTTTCCTTGAGGTGAGCGGCATGTCCTCTCTTTCCTCGTTTGCGTCGCGCCGGCAGGTTCTGGCCTTGTCCGCGTCCGCCCTGGTGGCGGCCGTGGCCGGGGGGTGCTCGCCGCCCCCTGCGCCCCAGCGATTCAACGACCTTCATTTTACCCACCTGCAGCCGCTGGTCTTCAAGGCGGCCCAGGTGGATGTGCGCGAGGATTATCGTCCGCCGATGCGCCCGCCCAACGTCGAGCATGAAATGCCGCTGTCCCCGATGGGGGCGGCCCGGCAGTGGGCGTTTGAACGCTTGCAGGCCGACGGCACGGCGGGGCGCAGCGTGGTCTTGTCGATCCAAGACGGCGCGGTGACCGAGAAATCCCTGGCGGTGCAAAAGGGCGTGGAAGGGGCGTTTCGCACCGAGCAGGCCGAGCGCTACGACGCTTCCCTGGAGGCAACGCTTCAGGTCATCGACACGACCACCGGGGTGACGATGGCCCAGGCCACGGCGCGGGTGTGGCGCTTCGCCACCGTGCCCGAAAACGCCAGTGTCCAGGACCGCGAGGCGGCCTGGTTCACCTTGATCCAGGGATTGATGAGCGATTTCAACGCCCGCATGGAGCAGTCGATCCGGACGTATGCCTCGGGGGCGCTGGTGCGCTAGAGTCTGTCGTTTCGCCGGAAGGGAAGGGGGCTCGATGAGCGCGACACTCGACGATTTCCACCGCCTGGATATCCGAATCGGGACCGTGGTCGAGGCGTTTCCCTTCCCCGAGGCGCGCAAGCCCGCGTGGCGGCTGACCGTTGATTTCGGCCCGGAGCTGGGCCGGCGCCACAGCTCGGCCCAGTTGACCCGCCACTACACGCCCGAAACCCTGGTGGGGCGCCAGGTGCTGGCGGTGGTCAACTTTCCGCCCCGGCGCATTGGTCCGGTGGTGAGCGAATGCCTGGTGCTGGCGGTGCCCGATCCGGACGGCGAACCGGTGTTGCTGGGGCCCGATCAGGGGGTTCCCGACGGCGGGCGTTTGTACTGAGAGACGCGAGCGCGGCTCCCTGGCGCGCGAAAAAAGTCTTCCTCCCGTCTGGTGCCGAAACCATATGGAGACGGGGGACGCGGTCCCCTGCACGATAACCGACAGGGAGAGATCCCATGAACACCGACGAAACCCACGCCCCCGACGCCGTGCTGGCCGCCGCCCTGCGCGCCGCCGCCGCCCAGGGCTGGACGCGCGCCAGCCTGGCCGGCGTGGCCGAGGATGCGGGTGTGCCCCTGGCCGAAGTGCTCAGCCGTTTTCCCACCCGGGGGCACATGTTGCGCGCCTGGGGGAAAGCCATCGACCGGGCGATGCTGGAAGGCGGCGTGACCCAGGACGCCCGCGACGGCGTGCGTGATCGCCTGTTCGATCTGTTGATGCGCCGTTTCGATGCCCTCGCCCCCGATCGCGAAGCCCTGCGGGCGTTGCTCCCCACCTTCGGCGGCGATCCCCTGCTGGCCGCCGTGGTGGCCATGGGGCTGTCGCGCTCGATGTCCCTGACCTTGGAAGCCGCCGGTGTCGGCAGCAGCGGACCCGCCGGCCTGTTGCGCGTGAAGGGTCTGGGGCTGGTGTACGCCTATGCCACCCGGGTTTTCCTGAACGACGACACGCCGGATCTGGCCCGGACCATGGCGGCGCTCGACAAGGCGCTGGACAAGGCCGACCGGGTGGCCGGCACGGTTTTCTCGGGGCGGTGCGGTCGCTTCCGGCGCAAGGAAGAAGACACGATTCGTCCGCCGGTCATGCCGGTTGATCCCGGCCCGGCGCCCGAGCCGGTGCTTTAGCAGGCTGCCCGCTTGGCGCTGACACGGGCGGAGTCTGGATGCCTTTGCGCGCGTGCGTCTCTTCGGGAAAGGCGGCGCCCCCCTTTCCCCAACGGACTCCTGAGGTTTCCCGCGGGGTCCCGGCCCCCGGGGCAGCGGTACAGGGATCCAGGCAAGGCCTGGGGGGTGCGCGCGCAGGGTGATTTTGCGGCGCACAAAGATCCGCGTTGACACTCCTGGCGCTGCCTCCTAAGGTGGCGGCGATTGCTTATTCCCCCCCTTGCCCGGCCTTCTTGTTTCCCACCCGGGGGTCGGGCCCGCCAGGAGAGCGCCGTCATGGCTAAGCAACCCGAGACGTTTTTTGACTTCGACTTTGCCAAGTACTTTTCCGATTTCAAGGTGCCGGGGCTGGACGTGGACACGCTGGTGAACAGCCAGCGCCGGAACTTCGAGGCGTTGACGCACGTCAACAAAACCGCCCTGGATGGCATGCAGGCCATTTTCAAGCGCCAGGTTGAAATTCTGCGCCAGGCGATGGACGAAGCGGCGGAAGCGGCCCGTGATCTGTCCAAGGCCGACACCCCGCAAGACAAGATGGCGCGTCAGACCGAACTCGCTCGCGAGGCTTTTGAAAAAGCGATTTCGAACATGCGCGAGCTGATGGAAATGGCCACCAAGTCGAATGGCGAGGTGTTCGACCTGATGAACAATCGCGTGAGCCAGGTCATGGATGAAATGCGCGCGTTGACGGCGCAGCATAAGCCCGGAACGCCGACGTCCGAGAAAAAGGACTAGCGCGATCCCCCCGGCGCCGGGGTCCTCCCGGAGGGGGCCGGCGCCGCCCGGCGGGGCGTTCAATAAAGAGACCGCCTCGGTCCGGCGTTTTTTTCCGAGAGCCATGGGAAAGCGCGTTATCGCCAACAGGCCAGAAGTCTTGCCTTTTTTCGCTATTACCCGGACAATGCCCCTTGGTTCGGGATAAGCGGGAGCGGCGGGGGTCGTGCGCGAACAGTATCAAACAACGGTGCGGCTGATTGAACGCCTGCACCGCCATTTTCTCGACGTGATCCGTTGCGAATTGCGGCGGCTCGGAGTCGAGGACATCAACGCGGTGCAGGCCTTGCTGCTGCATAACATCGGATCCGAGGATCTGGTGATCCGCGATCTGAAGGAGCGTGGATATTATCACGGCTCCAATGTTTCCTACAACATCAAGAAGTTGACCGAGGCGGGCTACATCGCGCAAGAGCGAAGCCAGCACGATCGGCGGGCCACGCGCGTGCAGCTGACGGACAAGGGGCTCGCCCTGTGCGAAGCCCTGCGCACGATGCAAGCCGGCATGGCCGATGGGTTTGCCCGCTATGATCTGGATGGCGAGACCCTGGAGAAGGCCAACGAGGCACTGGCGGCGGTTGAGCGCGCCTGGGCCGATCACATCCGGTTTGGTCTGCCTTCGTTTCCTTCCTGACGGCACCGAAAGGTTGTTAGCATGATCCCCCGTTACACGCGCGAGCGCATGGCGGCCATCTGGGCGCCCGAGAATCGGTTTCGCATCTGGTTCGAGATCGAGGCGCACGCCTGCGATGCCCTGGCCGAGCTGGGGGTGATCCCCCAGGCCGCCGCCCGCGCGGTGTGGGAAAAGGGCAACAAGCCCTACACGGCCGAGCGAATCGCCCGGATTGACGCCATCGAGGCCGAGGTGCGCCACGATGTGATCGCCTTCCTCACCGAGCTTTCGGAGCACGTGGGCGAACCGGCGCGCTTCATCCACCAGGGCATGACCAGCTCGGACGTGCTGGATACCTGCCTTGCCGTTCAGCTGACCCAGGCCGCCGATCTGCTGCTGGAAGACCTGGAGGGCCTGCTGGCCGCCCTGAAGGCCCGCGCCCAGGAACACAAGATGACCGTGTGCATGGGGCGCAGCCACGGCATTCATGCCGAGCCGGTGACCCTGGGCCTGAAGTTCGCGGGCTTCCATGCCGAGTTCCACCGCGCCCGCGCGCGCTTGCAGGCGGCCCGCCAGGATATCGCCACCTGCGCCATCTCCGGGGCGGTGGGCACGTTCGCCAACATCGATCCCCGGGTCGAGGCCCACGTGGCCCATCAACTGGGGCTGTCGGTGGAACCGCTGTCCACCCAGGTGATTCCGCGCGACCGCCACGCGGCGTTCTTCTCGACCCTGGCGGTCATCGCCAGCTCGGTGGAGCGGGCGGCGGTCGAGGTGCGCCACTTGCAGCGCACCGAGGTGGGCGAGGCCGAGGAGGCGTTCGCCAAGGGGCAGAAGGGCAGTTCGGCCATGCCCCACAAGCGCAATCCGGTGCTGAGCGAGAACCTGACCGGGCTGGCCCGCATGGTTCGGGCCTATGCCCTGCCGGCCCTGGAGAACGTGGCCCTGTGGCACGAGCGCGACATCAGCCACTCGGCGGTCGAGCGCATGATCGGGCCCGATGCCACCGTGACCTTGGATTTCGCCCTGGTCCGCCTGACCTCGGTCATGGCGAATCTGGTGGTTCACCCCAAGGCGATCGAGCGCAACATTGCCATGACCGGCGGCCTGATGTTCAGCCAGCGGGTGCTGCTGGCCCTGACCCAGGCCGGCGTGTCGCGCGAGGATGCCTATCGTCTGGTGCAGCGCCATGCCATGGCGGTGTGGGACGAGGGGGGCACCTTGCTGGAGCGTTTGAAGGCCGATCCCGAGGTCACGGCCAAGGTGCCTCCGGCGGCCCTGGAACCCTTGTTCGACCTGTCGGTTCATACCCGCCATGTGGACACCATCTTCCAGCGGGTTTTCGCCGGCGCCTGACCAGGACGCGCGCCGGAGCCACCATGGCCCGGCGCGCCTTCCCCACGGCACGGCCTGCAACGAACGACCGGGAGGACAAGAACGGTGGAAAGCCGTTTGCGCGGATATTTTGGAATCGGCATCGAGGGGGTGAGCAAGCCCTACAACCTGGGCAACGTCTTTCGCACGGCGCACGCTTTTGATGCCGCGTTTGTGTTCACCATCCGCGCCAGTTACGCGCAGGAGGAGGTGGGCAAGGTGGACACCTCCGACGCGCTGGCGGCGCTGCCGTTTTATCGCTTCCCCGACGTGGCCGATCTGGTGGTGCCCTCGGGGTGCCAGGTGGTGGGCATCGAACTGACCGACGATGCCATTGATCTCCCCAGTTTTCGCCATCCCGTGCGCGCCGTTTACGTGCTGGGCGCGGAACGGGTGGGGCTGTCGGACGCCATGCTGGCGCGCTGCGATCACGTGGTGAAAATCCCCATGCGCTTTTCGATCAACCTGGGGATGGCGGGCGCCTTGGTGATGTACGACCGGCTCACCACCTTGGGGCGGTTCGCGCCGCGTCCGGTGCGTTCGGGGGGGCCGACGGAGCCGCTGGCCGGTCATCGCCATGGCACGGCGTTTTTCCGCTCCTCCGAGGCCCAGCGCCTCGCGCGCTGGCAAGGCGCGCCGCCGATGGCCGAGGTCGCCGACGCGCGCGGCAAGGATTAGAGCGCAGTCCGATCAAGACGGATCAGCGAATGCACTCTAACTTTTGGATTTTTCGCATTTTCGGACCGCCGAGACGGTGCCATTTCGGCTGAAAATGCTTTAGCGGAAACGGGGTGGATTGGCCTTGTCGGGGATCCAGGCATTGACGGATCCGGTCCTGGCTGGTTCCATGGGGCCTTCCGGCCCACCCCTCCTTTCGACAACAGGGAATAGGAACCGTCATGCGGGCAAGCAAGACAGTCGCGCCGGGTTTGGGCGTGGTAGCCCTGGGGATCGCCCTTGGACTCGCCGCGCCAGCCCAGGCTCAACAGGTCAGCACCCTGGGAACTTCCCAGGATTGGACGGCCTACACCATGACCGAAAATGGCCAGAAGGTTTGCTACATCGCCTCCCAGCCAAAGAAAGACGAAGGCAATTACAAAAAACGGGGTGATATTTTTGCCCTGATCACCCACCGGCCGGCTCAGAACCAGTATTACGTTGTCACGATCTATGCCGGGTATGCCTATCGTTCCGGAGCGCAGGTCACGCTTCAGGTGGATCGCAATTCCTTCCAGCTGTTTACCGAGGGAGAAACCGCCTGGGCCCAGGATGACACGGACCGCAAGATCGTGCAGGCCATGCGCTCGGGGCACTCGATGGTGGTCAAGGGCACGTCAAGCCGGGGCACGACGACCACCGATACCTACTCGCTCATGGGGGTGACGGCGGCGCTGTCGACGATCGACAAGGCTTGCAACGCGCCTTAATCCCCTTTTTCGGAAGCGCGCGCCTCCCGTTTTGGGTCGGTTGGGGCGCGGATCGCGCGAAAGGGTCCTCCCGGACTGCCGGCCAAGGAAGCCGGACGGCCGGGAGGACCCTTTTTTCGTGCCCACGGGCGGGGCGGGGCGGCGCGATTTTACCCCGGTGGCGCGCCGTAGCTCGACAGCAGCGAGCCCACCACCAGATACCAGCCATCGACCAGAACGAAGAAAATCAGCTTGAAGGGCATGGCGAGCATCATGGGGGGCAGCATCATCATGCCCATGGACATCAGGACCGACGCGATCACCATGTCGATGACGACAAAGGGCAGGTAGATCAGAAAGCCGATTTCAAAGGCCCGCCGCAGCTCCGAGATCATGAACGAGGGGATCAGGGCCCACGTTGAAACCTCCTCGGGCGTCTCCAGCTTTTCCTTGCGGAAATTCGCGAACAAAGCCAGATCCTTGGGCCGGGTATGGGCCAGCATGAAGGTTCGGAAGGGGGCCAGGGTGCGCTCGAACGCCTGTTCCTCGGTGATTTCCTCGCGGACCAGGGGGGCCACGCCCTCGTCCCAGGCCTGTTCAAAGGTGGGGGCCATGATGAAAAACGTGATGAACATGGCCAGGCTGACCAGCACCATGTTGGGGGGCGTGGTCTGGGTGCCCAGGGCCTGGCGCAAGATGGACAGCACGACGGCGACGCGGGTGAAGCTGGTGATCATGATCAGCAGGCCCGGCGCCACGCTGAGCACGGTCAGAAGGGCGACAAGCTGAACGACGCGCGCGGTCGTCGATCCGGCGTCGGGGCCCATGTCCAGATTCAGGGACTGGGCGGCGGCGGGGGCGGCAAGGGCCAGGGCGGCGCCCAGCACCACCACGCCCAGGCCCAGCACCCGACGGGCCGGAAAAGGGGAAGGCGAACGCTCCGGGTGGGGCGCGGTCATGGGGAAGCCTCACGCACGGGGGAAGACGGAAGGGGCGAATCGGGCACGGCGGCGGCCAGGTGCCGGGCAAAGGACGCGGACGCCTCGCCGGGGGGCGGAATGCTCTCGGGCAGGCGCGGGCCAAGGGTTTCGATCACCACGTCGGTGGTTCCGCCGATCAGCAGCAGGTGTTCGGTGTCGTCGCGGCGGATCAGCACCAGGCGCCGCTTGGGATCCACGGCCATGACCTCGACCACGCTCAACCGGCGCCCCGGTCGCCAGCGTCCCGTGAGGCCGGGGCCAAACCGCCGGACCAGGAAGGCGAGCAGAAAGATCAGCCCGAGGACGAAAATCAAGACGAGGAAAAAACGCGCGGAGTGATCCAGGTCCATGGAGGTCAGGGCTCCCGGGAGGGGCTGCTGGAAGGGGGCCGCGGGGAGGAATCGGGGGAGCCCGGGGGCGGGGCGGGCAGGCGCCGGTAGGCCCGTTCAGCCGTTTGCGCGCGCGCTGGGCCGGTTGGGGGGTGGGCGCGCAAGGCGGCCTCCAGGGAATCCAGGTCAAGCACCAGGGCTTCCAGGGTGGGCAGGAACAAGCGGGCCTCGTCGCGCGGCAGCGCGCTGACGGCGTGGCACACGGCCCCGATCTTGGTTTCCAGCACGGCCAGATCCACCGCGCGGGCTTCGTCGATCAGGCGCCGGGCGGTGGCGATCACCGACGCGATGCGTTCCAGATCGTCGGCAAGGGCGGGGAGGGCGGCCGAAAAGGTCACGGGGTTTCTCCTCGCGTCGGCAAGGGGGACGGCTCCAGCCCTTCGGGCCAGGCGCCGTTGGCCCGGTAGACGTAGGACAGGATTTCGGCCACGGCGGCAAACGCCTCGATGGGAATTTCGCTGTCCAGGTCAAGAACAGCCAGGATTTCCGCGAGATCGGCATCCTCGCGCACCCGTACCCCGTTGGCAAAGGCAAGCGCGAGGATCTGCTCGGCCACGGCGCCCCGGCCGCTGGCCAGAACCCGGGGCGCGCTGTCTCCCAGGGCCGGATCGTAGCCCAGGGCCACGGCGACGCTGGAAAGGCGGTCTTCGCCCGCGTTCGTGCCCGTCGTCCCGTGTCGTGTGGGGTGATCGCTCACCGCGCCGTTCTCCCCTTCGATGCGGGCGTACGGACAGGTTCATGGGACGCACGAGCGTTCCCGAGGGGAAAGTATCCCGGTGTTTCCGTTAAGAACGCGTTAATGCTTTCAGGCCGGACAAGGGCGGCGCGGCACCGGGTTCAGATTAATCTTTACGCTTCGTTAAGGATTGTGCCAGATAGTCAAAAGGCGTGGCTATGGGTCACGCGGTTGAGGTCGGGCACGCCCGGGGGTGGGTCCGGTGTCTGGCCTTCGGCCCGAGGGAAGGACCCCATCCCCATGGATCTGACCAAACTTGCGATCTTTCAGATGGCGCGGGCCCGGATGGACTGGGCGGCGGAGCGTCAGCGGATCTTGTCCGAGAACGTGGCCAATGCCGACACGCCGGGGTACCATTCCCACGATCTCAAGGAACTGGATTTCGGCAACCTCGCCAAGAGCGCCTCGAACCGGGTGCAGATGGTGCGGACCAACGCCATGCATCAGCAGTCCGGAGTCCCGGATCCAGGGGCATACCGCGAAGTGACGGACCGCTATCCTTACGAAAGCTCCGCCGACGGCAACGAGGTCATTCTGGAAGAGCAGATGTCGCGCCTGTCCGACACCCGCAACCAGTACAAGACCGCCCTGGAGCTGGTGCGCAAGCACATGACGCTCATCAAGCTGGCGTCGCGCAGCGGGCGCTAGAACGCCAACGGTGACGAGATCAAGAGCCCGCTCTTCCTTGTGAAGCACACGGGCCCAAGGGCAGGACCGGAAGGGAAGGGGCCATGGACGAGTTCAAGCAGACCTCCCAGATCGCGACCTCGGGGCTCAAGGCCCAGGCCGAGCGCCTGCGCACCATCGCCCAGAACCTGGCCAACGCCGATTCCATCGCCGAGCACAAGGGGGAGGACCCCTACCGGCGTCGGGTGGTGACCTTCCGCAATGTCATGGACCGCGAACTGGGGGCCGACGTCGTCAAGACCGGCCGCGTGCGCGAGGACATGAGCGCCTTTAACCGCAAGTACATTCCCGGGCACCCCGCCGCCGATGACCAGGGCTATGTTCTGACGCCCAACGTCAATCCCCTGGTTGAAATGATGGACATGCGCGAAGCCCAGCGCAGCTACGACGCCAATCTGAACGTCATCACCATTACCCGGCAGATGACCCGCGATACCATTGAGTTGCTTCGCTAGAGTTTGTCAGGGAAAAGTGGGCACCGCTTTTCCCGAAAAGACAAACTCAAACAAAGGGATGTAGTGTCTGTCCGCTTCAACGTGAAACAGACAGACACTAGAGTTTGTCAGGGAAAAGTGGGCACCGCTTTTCCCGAAAAGACAAGCTCAAGCAAAGGGATGTCGTGTCTGTCCGTTTCAAGGTCAAGCGGACGGATTCTAGAGTGAGACCCGAAAAGGGGGAACCGCTTTTCGGAGACGTCGAACACACGGACAAAGATCAAGAGCATCGCGCCCGGGTCCGGTTCAGCGCACGATGCCCTGGAGCATTTCGCGCCTTGGCGCGGCAAGGAAGGGAGAGCCTCCATGGCCGTTGATTTCGCAAGCGCCGTTTCGGCCTACAAGTCCGCCGCCGGCATGTTCGCGCAGTCGGCCACCGCCGGCGCGCCTGCCTTGCCGGATGAAAACCCCGGTCAGGGGGCCAGCTTCACGGGGCTGGTGCGCGATGCCCTGCAATCAACCATCCAGGCGGGCAAGGAAAGCGAGACCCTGACCCGTCAGGCGATCGAGGGCAAGGCCGACCTGCGCGAGGTGGTGATGGCGGTCAACAACGCCGAAACCACCTTGCAAACGGTGATCGCGGTTCGTGACAAGGTGGTGAGCGCCTACGAAACCATTTTGCGCATGCCGATCTGAGGGCAAGCAGGCAAGCCCCGGACGCGCGGGGCCGGTAAGGACGGGAATGCCGCATGGATGAGGCCATGGTCCTTGATCTGGCGCGCGACGCGATTCAGATGATGCTGATCGTGTCGGGGCCGCCCTTGATGGTGGGCATGGTGATCGGTCTGTTCATCGCCTTGTTTCAGACCCTGACCCAGATCCAGGAAATGACCCTGGTTTTCGTGCCCAAGATTCTGGTGGTGTTCGCGACCTTGCTGATCACGTTGCCCTGGATGGTGCGTCAGCTGACCGAGTTCATGGTCCATCTGATGGACATCGCCACCACGCTGCCGTGATCGTGTTGTTCGGAAGAGGGCGTCTTCGTGGTTTGTCGTGCCTTCACCCCGCCCGTGGGGACGAAACGCAACACGAAAGGCACCAGGAGGGTTCCCGGTGCTTGAGACTCTTCTTGCCCTGAATGCGTTTCATCTTTTGCTGGTTTTTACACGCCTGGGAACCGCGTTCATGCTGTTCCCGGGGTTTTCGGCGGTTTTCGTTTCCGCGAATATCCGCCTGATCCTGGCGGTGGCGCTGAGCGTCGTGTGCCTGCCGGCGGTGCAGGGCACCTTGCCTTCCATGCCCGGATCGATTCCGGCCCTGGTGCTGCTGCTGGCCGCCGAAGCGGGGATTGGCGCCTTCCTGGGACTCATGGCGCAGTTCCTGCTGGTATCGGTCAGCCTGGCCGGGACGGTGATCGGCTTTTCCACCGGTTTGATGATGGCGCAGGCCTTCGATCCCGTGAACGCGCAGCAAAGCGCGATCGTCAGCGGCTTTCTAAGCCAGGCGGCGCTGGTCTTGCTGATGGTCATGGGGCTGCATCATTTGATGATCGAGGCCGTGGTGGGCAGCTATCAGGTGTTCTTGCCCGGGTCCTTCCCCGATACAGGCGACACGTTGCGCCTTTTTACCCAGATGCTGACCGGGGCTTTCCGGATTGGCTGGCAGATCGCCGCGCCTTTTATTGTGTACAGCATTCTGTTTAATACAACCTTGGGGATTCTCGCCCGTCTGATGCCGCAGCTCAACGTTTTGTTCATTGCCATGCCGCTTCAGATCATGGCGGGTCTGGGCTTGCTGATGACGGCGGGGCCGCTCATTCTGACCACGTTTCTGGGTGAACTTGAACGCGGCTTGCGCCCGCTGGCCATTCCCTAGAGCCTGTGCGCTTCACGTTGACGCGCGCAGACTCCGGATCCCTTTGTTTGAGGTTGCCCGGGAAAAGCGGTGCTCCTGCTTTTTGTTCTGACGCCCGATTTTTCCGGAAAGAGGTTTTTGCTTTTCGGGTTTCGCGCTAGGGCCGACTCGACGCCAGGGGATGGGGCGCGGATCAGGCAGGCGCCCACTGGCGGCGACCGTCGCGGCGCCGCTCCAATCCGGGATGCGCCGCCATGGCCGATGAAGACAAGGACTCCAAAACCGAGGACCCGACCAGCCGTCGCCTGGGCCAGGCGCGCGAGGACGGGAACGTGCCCCAGTCGATCGAGGTCAAGAACTTCGCGATGCTGGGCGGCGCCCTGGTCATGGTGGCCGCGCTGGCGCCGTGGATGGCCGATGGCGTGGTTCAGAATATCCGCCCCTATCTTGAACGCCCCCATGCCATGACCGTCGACATCGATGGCTTGCAGGAGATCGGGGTGGGGCTGGTGCTGGGGATCGGACGTTATCTGATCGTGCCCAGCTTCCTGTTCGTGGTCCTCGCGCTGGTGGCGGCACTGGGGCAGTTTGGCTTGCTGTGGGCGCCCAAGAAATTAACGCCAGATTTCAAAAAAATTAATCCGATCAGCGGGTTTGCCCGCCTCTTCTCGCTGCGTTCCCTGGTTGAGGGGGCAAAGGGAATCTTCAAGGTGGCGATCGTTTCCGCCTTGGTGTGGGTTTTGCTCTCGCCTCATTTGCGCGCGCCGGAAGCCATGATGGACCAGGATATTCTGGTCACCATGCATGATCTGTATGATTTATTGGTTTTATTGCTGTGGGCGGTGTGCATCGTGGTGGCCGTGATTGCCGCCGCCGACTGGACGTATCAAAAGTACCAGTTCAATCAAGACATGAAAATGACCAAGCAGGAGGTCAAGGACGAGCACAAGAACATGGAAGGCGACCCGCAGGTCAAGGGCCGTATTCGGCAGTTGCGGCTTCAACGCTCCCGCGAGCGCATGATGGCCAAGGTGCCGACGGCCAGCGTGGTGATCACCAACCCGACGCACTTCGCGGTGGCGCTGAAATACGATATTGAAACCATGAGCGCGCCGGTCCTGGTGGCCAAGGGTCAGGACCACATCGCGCACAAGATTCGCGAGATCGCCGAGGAGAACGAGGTGCCCATCGTCGAGAATCCCCCGCTGGCACGCGCCCTGTTCGCCGCCGTCGAGCTTGATCGGGAAATTCCTCCCGAGCACTACAAGGCGGTGGCCGAGGTGATCGGCTACGTGATGCGCCTGAAGCAAAGCGGTCTTTCCGGGAGCGGCAGGATGGCGCCATGAGCGAGGGGGGCCTGGCACGCGAACCCGTGTTGTGGGGCGTGGCCCTGGGGCTGGCCGGGGCCATCGCGGCGGGCCTGTGGGCGGCCCTGGGCGATCAGGCCCTGGCCGGATGGGCGGCGGCGGCCTCGGGCGCGGTGGCGTTGGGATCCCTGATGGCGTTGTCGCGCACCTTGGCCATGTGGCGCCAGCGCGCGGCGAGCGGCGAGGACGCGGCGGCCCTCCTGGATGCCGAGGAAGGGCCCCGCCTGCTGACCGATGCCTACGGCGTCCCGCGTCACGCCAACGCCCAGGCCCTGGCACTGTGGGGCGAGACCGGCCCGCTCGCCTGGCTGGAAGAACGGCTGCACGGCGACATGATGGCCCAGGACGCCCTGGACCGCCTGGCCGAGGCGGCGCGCGCCGGGCTGCGCGAGGAAGTGGATCTGCCCTTGATCGATCCCGGCGGGCTGAGTGGCGAGCCCGAATGGATGCGGGTGCTGGTGACGCCGGGCCCGGAACGGCGCACGCGGTTGTGGTCGGCCCGGGATGTCACCGCGCGCCGCGCCATCGACGAAGTTTTGTTGCGCGAGCGCGAGGAACTGGCCGATTTCCTGTTTTTCCTGCCGGCCGGCCTGTATTCGGCCGACACCGAGGGGCGCTTGCGCTACGTGAACCAGGCGTTGGCCCAGTGGCTGGGGCGCGATCCGGAAGCGATGGTGGGCATGGCCCTGCCCGCCCTGACCGACGGCATGCCGCCCGAGCCGGATGGCGCCTGGGCGGGGCGGCTGCGCTTCTTGCCGGTGGGCGATCCCCCGTTCGATGCCGAGGTGCGCCAGTCGACCTACGACGACGCGGGACAGCTGTGGACGCGCTCGGTCGTCGTGCGCCTGCCCGAGGGGGAAGGCGAGGGAACGGGCGCGGGCGAGGGAGAAGGCCGCCGCCGCCGGCCGTGGCTGTTCGAGGACGCGCCGGTGGGGATCGCGCTCACCGACCCGGAAGGCGCGATCACCGAGTGCAACACCTCGTTCCTGGCCATGGTCGGGCGCGAGCGCGACACGGTGCTGGACCAGCCGCTGGCGGCCCTGGCCTCGCGCGAGGATCGGGCGGAACTGGCGGCCCAGATTGCCCGCGTGCTGCAAGGCCAGGTGGGGCGCACGCAAACCGATGTCCGCCTGATCCGGGGCGAGCGCGAGGCGTCGGTGGCCATGTTCCTGTCGGCGATGACCGGCCGGCCCGGCGATCCGCCGGACGGGGTCGTCGCCCATCTGATCGACACCACCGAGCAAAAGAACCTGGAACAGCAGTTCGCCCAGGCCCAGAAGATGCAGGCCATGGGGCAGCTGGCCGGAGGCGTGGCCCACGATTTCAATAACCTGCTCACGGCCATGATCGGATTCTCCGATCTTTTGTTGCAGCGCCACGGCATTGGCGATCCCAGCTTCGCCGACCTGATGCAAATCCGCCAGAACGCCAACCGGGCCGCCAACCTGGTGCGCCAGTTGCTGGCGTTCTCGCGGCGCCAGCCGCTGCGCCCGCGCCTGCTGAACGTCACCGATGCGCTATCGGAGCTGTCGCATTTGCTGCGCCGCCTGCTGGGCGAGCGGGTGACGCTGCGCCTGGCCCACGGGCGCGAGCCCGGCTACATCCGGGTCGATCCCGGCCAGTTCGATCAGGTGATCATCAACCTGGCGGTCAACGCCCGCGACGCCATGCCCCAGGGGGGAACCCTGACCATCACCACCCGGCACGAAGTGGCGGAAAGCCCGGTCAATCACGGCACCGAGGCGGTTCCTCCGGGGGATTACGTGATCATCGAGGTTTCCGACACCGGCGCGGGGATCAGCCGGGAGCATCTGGGCCGGTTGTTCGAGCCCTTTTTTACCACCAAGTCCGAGGGCACGGCGGGGGCGGGCACCGGGTTGGGGCTTTCAACGGTGTACGGGATCGTGCGCCAGACCGAGGGATACATTTTCGTCGAATCGACCCTGGGGGAGGGGGCCACCTTCACCATCTGCCTGCCTCGTCACGAAGCCCCGGCGGAGGAAGCGCCTCCCCGACGCGACGCCGGACGGGAGTCGGCCCCGCTGCCGACCGGAGACGCGGGGGCGGTCCCGGGCACGGCCGACGCCAGCGCCCGCGCGACCGGGGCCGGCCGCCGCTCCGGCGGCGACGAAGACGAGGAAGCCCGCGACCTGTCGGGGCGCGAAACCATTTTGCTGGTCGAGGACGAGGACGCCGTGCGGGTGTTCGGGGCCCGGGCCCTGCGCAACAAGGGCTACACGGTGCTGGAAGCGCGCACGGGCGAGGGCGCCTTGGATGTGCTGGCCGACGGGGTGCGCATTGACCTGCTGATCACCGACATGGTGATGCCCGGCATGGATGGCGCCACCTTGGCCCAGCGGGTGCGCGCCGAACGGCCGGACCTGCGCATCATCCTGATTTCGGGCTATTCCGAGGACGTGATCCGGGGCGACGTGGTGAGCCAACCCGACACCTATTTCCTGCCCAAGCCGTTCAGCTTGAAGGCGCTGGCCGAAAAGGTGCGCGAGGTGCTGGCGTGAAAACGGGGAAGCGCTCCGCCGACCCGGAGCACTTGGTCAGGCCGGGGCCGTCGCGGCGGGAGGGGACGGAACATGCCACGCGGGACCGGCGGCGGCGTGTTCGCGGGCGTCCCATTCGGTCTTGATCGCGAGAATGCGCGGCAGGCCATCCAGGAACGCGTCGACCAGACGGGCTTCCAGATGGGCCCCGGCATCGTGGCGCAAGGTGGCCACCACCTGGGCGAGCGGCCAGGGCGCCTTGTAGGGCCGGCGCATCGACAAGGCGTCGAAGACGTCGGCCACGGCGACGATGCGCGCGGATTCGGGGATGGCGGTGCCAGCCAGGCCGTTGGGGTACCCCCGGCCGTCCCAGCGCTCATGATGGTTGAGGGCGATTTCCGCCGCCAGCTTGAACACCGGGGCGTCGCTGCCGGCCAGGATGTCGTGGCCGATGGTGGAATGGGTTTTCATGACCTCCCATTCCTCGGGCGTCAGGGGGCCGGGTTTTTTCAAGATGGCGTCGGGAATGCCGACCTTGCCCGTGTCGTGCATGGGCGCCGCCATTTCGATCAGGTCGCAGCGCTCCTCGGACCAGCCCATCAGCCCCGCCAGGGCCCGGCTGTAGGCGGCCATGCGCCAGATGTGCACCCCCGTGTCCTCGTCGTTGTAGTGGCCGGCCTTGCCCAGCATGAAAACGGCGTCGCGGTAGCTGTTTTCCAGCATGTTGACGCGGACCAGCGAAAGGTGGTTGGCGATGCGCGCGCGCACGATGGGGGGGGAAACCGGCTTGGTCAGGTAATCAACGCCGCCGGCTTCGAACCCGGCTTCCTCGTCGCCCACGTCGGCCATGTTGGTCACGAACAAGACGGGAATGTCCGAGGTCACGGGATTGTTCTTCAAGCGCCGGCAGACCTCGTATCCGTTGAGATCGGGCATCTGGACGTCGAGCAGGATCAGGCTGGGCGCGTGGCGGGTCACGGCGCGCAAGGCGCCTTCGCCGCTGGTGGCGAACACCACGTCGTAGGATTCCTGCAACGTCTGCCGAAGCAAGGCGAGATTCAAGGGATCGTCATCGACGCAAAGAATCGGGCCACCACGCATGGGTCATTCTCCATCCGTCCGTGTGTCCGTGGGGGACGCCGCCGGCGCAACCGCCGAGTCCCGCAGCCAGTCGCGCAACGAGCGGATCAGGGCTTCGGCGGCGCGAAAATCAAAGGCATCGATGCGTTCGCGGGCGGGGGCCAGCAACTCGGCCGGGACCAGCGTGGCCAGGGCGCCCAGGATGGGTTCGGCCTCGCCCGGCCGGTCGCGGTCAAGGGCGTTCAGCAAGGCCTCAAGGGTCGGCAAGGCGGCCGGGATATCGGTGGTGAGGGGGCCCTGGGGGAGGGAGGTGGGCAAACCGGTTTCGTGGGTGATGGCCATCAAGCTGTCGTCAAGGGCCGTGGCGAGGGCGCGCGTCAGGTCGTCGACGGGGGCGGTCGGGGAGCCCTCTTCCCGGGCCCAGCGGGCCAGGGCGCCGGCCAGTCCTTCCACCCGGGCCAGGGCCAGGGCACCGGCCGCGCCCTTCAGCTTGTGGGCCAGGGTGCCCGCGGTCGTTTTATCTCCGGCGTCCACGGCGTCGCGCAGCCGTTCGCCCGCGCCGTCGTAGTCCTGGGCGAAGCGCCGCAAGGCCTTGTGGTAGCGCGCGGTGTCGCCCCAGACCCCCCGCCCGCGCCGTGGATCCAGGACCGGGAGGCGGCGGGGATCGGCGGGCGGAGGCGGGGGCGGAGGCGGAGGAAGGGAGGGGGTGTCCAGGGGGCTGGCATCGCGCACCGCGTTGATCAACTCGTCGATTTCAAAGGGTTTGGCGACGAACCCGCTCATGCCCACGGCAAGGGCGGCCTCGCGCTCGCTTTTCAAGGCGCCGGCACTGACCGCGATCACGGGAATGGTTTCCAGGCCGGGCATGGCGCGCAGGCGTCTCGTGGTTTCGCAGCCGTCCATGTCGGGCATCTGGACATCCATCAGCACGACATCGAACGGGGCGTTGGTGGCGCGCAGAAGATCCAGGGCCTCTTGTCCATGGCTTGCGACGCAAACCGTGGCGCCTTCGTTCGACAAGATCAGTTCGGCCATTTCCAGGTTGATCTCGCTGTCGTCAACCACGAGGACGCGCTTGCCCGACAGGCGGGGCGTCCCCTTCGGGGCGGGAACCGGGAGCCTGAGCTGTGTCTTGTCGCGGCGGTTTTCGGCCGCGTGCACCGCGTCGGCCAGGGCCGAGGCCGTCACGGGCTTGGTCAGGATGACGTCGGCCACGTCGGCGTCGGGGTGACGCTTCAGGTCGTCGCGGCTGTAGGCGCTGATCATGACGATCAGGGGTTTCTGTCCGGCGGTCTCCTGTTCCAGGGCCGTGCGAATGGCCTTGCCGGCCTTCAGGCCGTCGAGCCCGGGCATCTGCCAGTCCAGCAGCAAGACGTCGAAGGGGGTGCCCTCGTGCGCGCGGGTCAGGGCCCGGGTCACCGCTTCTTCCCCCGAGGCCACGGGCTCGGCGGTCCATCCCAGATTCAAGGCGGTGGCCGACAAAACCGCCCGGGCGTCGGCGTGATCGTCGGCGATCAGCAGGTGCCGGTGCCCCAGGAGAGAGACGAAGGCGTCGGGTTGATCACACGTGTTGAACGGCAGGTCGACAATGAACGTGCTGCCCCGGCCCGGGGTGCTTTCAACGGCAATGGTGCCGCCCATCAGGTCGACGAGGCGCTTGCAGATGCTCAGGCCCAGCCCCGATCCGCCATAGCGCCGCGTGGTCGAGCTGTCCGCCTGCTCGAACGCCGAGAAGATGGCCTGCTGCTTGTCGGGGGCGATCCCGATGCCACTGTCGCTTACCATGAAGCGGAGGTGGACACGCGAAGAGGTGTTTTCAAGGCAGGCAACGGTGAGCGAGACAAACCCGTGCTCGGTGAACTTCAAGGCGTTGCACACCAGATTGGTCAAGACCTGTTCCACGCGCAGCGCGTCGCCTTCCAGGCCCTGGACATCGGGGGGCGCGGGGCCCACCAGCAGTTCGATCGGTTTGTTCTCGGCGGCGCTGGCCATCACGGTGGCCACGTGCTCCAGCACGTCGTTCAAAAGGAAGGGCACGTTCTCGATGGCAACGCGTCCGGCCTCGATGCGGGAAAAATCCAGGATATCGTTGAGAATGGTCATCAGGGACTGACCGGCGCGGCGCAGCTTGCGCACCAGCTCGTGCTCGGAGGCCCCGAGCGGGGCCCGGTCCAGAAGGCTGGCGAACCCCAGGATGACGTTCATGGGGGTGCGGATTTCGTGGCTCATGTTGGCCAGGAATTCGCTGCGGACCTGGGCCAGGCGTTCGGCTTCCACGCGCGCGGCGTCGGCCAGGCGTTCGGCTTCCTTGATCGAGGTAATGTCATCAATCACGGAGAGAAAGCCCCGGACCTCTCCATTCATCATGTCGGGAATGAGGCTCTGGCGGGCGTAGCGCACGGAGGACCCGTCGGGGGAGGAAAAGACCTGCTCGAAGGTCTGCGCGACGCCCCGCAAGACACCCTTCACGTAAGGTTCCTTGCGCTGGAAGCGTTTTTCTCCGATCACCTCGCGCATGTGCCGGCCGGGAATGGTGGCCGGGTCAATGCCGAACCATGTCAGGTAGGCGTGGTTGGCGAAGCGGTTGGTAAGGTCGGTGTTCCAGTAGCCTACCGTCGCGGGCAGGGTATCGAGCACGTTTTGCAAGACCGTGCGGGTCCGCTGCAGCGAGTCTTCCATGGCCTTCAGCGGACTGATGTCCATGAAGCTGAGGACGGCGCCGCTGAGGACCGCGCCGTCGCGAATGGGATGCGAGGCGCACAGCACCGGAATCGGGCGGCCGTCGCTGGTCCAGAACACATCCTCGCGGTTTTCAACGGCGACGCCGGCCCGCAGGTCGGCCAGCAAGGCGCAGTTCTCGGGCTGGCAGGGGGCGCCGTTTCCAGGGGGGGAATGGATCAACGCGTGGATCGACTGGCCAAGGGCCTGGGCCGGCGTCAGGGCCAGCATCTCGCAGGCAATGGGGTTGATGAAGGTCACGGAGCCGTCGGGGGCGATGCCACACAGGCCATCGGCGGTGGAGTCCAGCAGCAGGCGGGCCTGGGCCTCGGCGGCGATCAGCTCGCGGGTGCGCTCGCTGACCAGGGCTTCCAGATGCTGGCGGTGGCGTTCCAGCTCGGCCTCGGCGCGCCGGCGTTCGGTGACATCCAGGGCGATCGCCCCAATGAACCAGGCGTTGCTGGCGTCTTGGAACGGGAACTTGATCGTGCGCCAGTCGCTGAAGGTTCCGTCGGGGTTGGGGGTGCGCTCGTCCACCTCGATGGGGCGGCGCAGCTCGACGACCATCTGGTCGGAGGCGGACAGGGCCTCGGCCACGTCGGGGGGGAAAAGATCCTTGTTGGTCTGTCCCAGCCAGTCGGCCGGGCCCTTGCCCGTGCGCTGGGTGAAACGCCGGCTGAGGTACAGGTGGCGCCCGCTCAAATCCTTGATCCAGGCCACGGTGGGACTGTTGTCCATGAACAGCTGGAAGCGCTTTTCGCTGGTGCGCAGGGCGTTTTCCGCCTTTTTGCGTTCTGTGATGTCGGAAAGGCTCAAAATCCCGATGATCGGCAGACCGTCCGGATCCGAGACCAGGCATCCGCCACAGCTGAAGGTTTTTTCCCAAAGGCCATCGCGGCGCCGGCTGGTAATCTCGAAATCGCGAAGATTTTCCCCGCGCAGGACCCGCATGATCGGCCACTGCGAAAATTCCAGCAAAACCCCGTCGGCATCGGTGAGTTCATAGTGTTCATGGAACTGGGCCAGCGAGCCCTGGGGGGCGCGCTGGCCCGTGAACCCGTGCATGACCATCGCGGCCCGGTTCCAGGACAGGAATTCCCCGGCGGGCGAAAACAAGATCAGGCCTTCGTTCAGGTTTTCGATGATGCCTTGAAGCTGGGCCTCGCGGTCGCGCATCTGCCGTTCGGCCATCTTGCGCTCGGTGATGTCGCGCGCGATCCCGAAGACTCCGGCCAGGCGGCCGCGATTGTCGTGAATGGGCCCCTTGGTGGTCCACAAAATCCGTTCCGTGCCATCGGGGCGGGACAACGCGGTTTCAAAGCTGCACACACGGCCGGCCGCGAAGACCACCTCGTCCGAGTGCCGGATCTGGGTCAGAACCTCGGGAGAGACGACCTCCTCGTCCGTGCGTCCGAGCATGTCGGCGGAGGTGCGTCCGATCATGGTGGCGACGGTCTCGTTGACCATCAGGTACCGCCCCTCGGTGTCGCGCACGAAAACCCCGTCGGTGGTGGTTTCCAGAAGGGCGCGGATCATGTCCTGCTGGTGGTTGAGGGCATTTTGAATCCGGTGCGCGCGCAACGCCAAGGTCACGGCGGTCACCAGGAACAGGCTCCACAAGGCCAGGGCCACTTCCAGTTCGTGGCGGCGGGTTTCCACGTCGTGGGCCAGGTTGGCAAGCAACTGGTCGCTCAGATGGTTGGCCAGGCGGTCCGCCTCGTAATACTGCTGAAGCAGGGAAAGGCGGGTGTTCTGATCAAGGGTGTCTTGCCGGACGACGGCCCGGATCGTCTGATCAAACTGGGCCAGGGCGTCCTGATAGGCCTTGAGATCCTCAAGCAGGCTGTCGGGGGGAGGGGTGCTTTGTCTTCCCTCCAGGGTGGTTTTGCCTTCTATCGCGTCCTTGAGATGCAGGGCTGATTTTTCCAGAAGGGACAAGGTCGCTCCGGAAAGCTCCTGGGAGTCCCGACGCTGGGACCCTTCGCGAATCTGAAGCAGCAAGGCCTGGGTGGCGGCACCCTGGGACTGGTGGATGCTGTCGGCCAGCGGCGCGAAGGTCGTGTAGGAGCGGTGCCAGATTTGATGCGCCCATCCCAGGAAAAGACCGGACGACACCACGATCACCCCCAGCAGGGCGGTGATGAACGCGTTGGGACGCATGTCCCATCGCGAACGGGGGGAGGAGGGCGGGTCACTCATGCGTATCGTCCTGCCCGGGAGACGAGGAGGGCTCCGGGGACTCGGGGAAAGACTCCGGGGACTCGGGGAAAAGCAGGGAATCGGCAAAGCCGAAAGGAGCAACCAGGCGCTGGTGCGCGGGAGTGCCTCGAAATTCCAAAAGAAACTGATCGAAGTGCTGGCGCAGCAGCTCGTCCTTTGGGCGAAAGGCGAAAGCCGTGCATCCGGCGGGTTTGCTCTCGCCGGAGAACGGCCGGGCCCGTTCGACCTGGGGGTGGGTATTCGCCATGTGCTGGATGGTGGGACCGGTCAGGGCCAGGGCGTCGGCGGCCCCGTGAAGGACACCGGCAAGGGCAAGGTCCGCGTCGGGGAAACGCAACAGACGCTCGGAAGGCACGCCACTGGCGAGGGCGTCGTTTTCCTCGACCGCGCCGCTGACCACCGCAAGGCGGGCGTTGGAAGAGGCGGCGATGTCGGCGAGGCTGTGGAGAGCCAAGGGGTTGCCCGCGCGCACCAGCAACGCGGCCACCACGCACGACGAGGGCGGGCTGAACGCCACCACACGGGCGCGATCCGGGCGGATGAACAGGCCCGACGCAATCAGGTCGAAGCGTCCGGTCAGGAGATCGGGGATCAGGTCGCCGAACGATGTCTGGACCCAGTCAACATGCAAGACGCCAAGGCGATCCAGCACGACCCGCGCCACTTCGGGGCTTTCCCCGGTGACCCGGCCCGTCTCGTCCCGATAGGCGAAGGGAGGCTCCCAGGCATAGCCCACCCGAATGGTGCCGGTGCGGGCGATCCGGTCCCAGGTTCTCTCGGGCGCGCCGGGAGCCCAGTACAAGGTTGCTCCGACGGCAAGGGTCAGAGCCAGCCCAAGGGCGAGGAGAACCAACCACTGTCCTCTCACTGCAAGGCCCTCCCTGGGCTTGGCGTGGTCGAAGCATCCTGGGGAGTGACGCGCCAGAGGACGAGACGATTCCGGCCGGCTTCCGCCATTCCCGTTCTTGGCGCCCTCCGGCCCCTCCCTTCTTTGCGTGCCCTCCGGTCACCGTGGCCTCTCCCACTTTATGACTCGCGCGAGAGCAACCCATCAGAGCGATAAGGGGGGGCTCCCTTCAGGCCCTCGGCGCCGGAAATCGATTTCGTTACGTGGACAAAAGGATGGGTTTGGTCATTTGACACCGCCCTTCCAAAGAGTGCAACCTAAATCCGAGGTGTCGAAAATGTTAGGGGGAGGGTTCCGGTAAGGGCAATACTATCAAAAGGCATAACGCCCCTAACATGCCCCTTCTACGCACTCGGGCAGTCGCGGCGGGTGGTCTTGGGATGAGGGTTGTCCACTCTCAAAAATAACCACTTTAGTGGAATGGGGCGCGTGCCATGAAAACTAAAACGACGAAAGCAGATGTCGTCAGGTCTGCCCTGTCGGGGTAGTCTTGGTATTCTTTCGTGCTTTTCTTTAGAACCGCAAGAGTTGGTTCGCGTGTCTCTAAAGCTGCCTAAAGGGGGGCGCGGTGTCGATCAAAGGGGCGATCAAGGGCCTGCTCGCGACCCTGGCAAGTGGTTGCCTCGCGGCCGCCGTGGGCGGCATCGTGGTTTACGCGCACGGTTTTTCGGCGCTTGCGTCACTGCGCGACGGCCCCTTGCCTCCCGTCCAGCAGACCCGGCTGTTCGCCGACCTGGCGGCCGCTCTGGATGGCCTGGGGGTGATTCTGGCCTTGCTCATCGTGCTGGTGGCCGGCGGCTCGATGGCCTGGGTCTTCCTGGCCGGGCGGTTCATCGCGGGGCCCCTTGCCGCCTTGCGTCAGGCCCTGGGCGACCACGCGGCCAGTCTGGGCGTGCACCTCCCGAGGGAGGAGGCCGAGGACCCCTGGACCCCCGAAGGGCTGGGCACCACCTTGCGGGGATTGCTGGAACTGGTCGCCTCGCGCGAGGCCGACCTGGTGGCCAGCGAGGCGCATCTGGCGGCGGTGATTGATGCCATTCCGGTCGGGATCCTGGCCGTGGAGTCGACGGGATACATCCGTTCCGACAATCTGGCCGCCCGACTGCTGTTCGGACAGACGGACCCCCTGGTCGGCAAGAACCTGTCGGCGCTGATCGCGCCGCCGGTTCACCCGGGGATCCCCGGCCGGGGCAAGGACACCGCCTTGGACATGGTCACGCGGGCGGCCCAGACCCACGAAACCCTGGCGGTTCACTGCTGGCGCGATCCCAGCTTGTTTCCGGCCGACGTCACCGCGCGCACGGTATCGCGTGGCGGATCCCTGACCACCGTGGTCACCGTGCACGAAACCACCGAACGGCGCCGCGCCGAGGCCGAGCGCGCCCATCATCGCGCCCTGGTCAGTGCCGCTCTTGAGGCCAGCACCGACGGTTTCCTGGTGGTTGACCTGGACGGCGTGGTGATTTCCTGGAACCGGCGCTATTACGACCTGCTGGGTCTCGATTCGGATGTCGTGCCCCGCCTGCCGCAAGCCCAGCGCTACGAGCGCGTGCGTGCGGTCATGGCGGATCCCGACGCCTTCCATGCCCTGTACGACCGTCTGGTCAACGACCCCGCCACCACGGTGGTGGAAACCATGCACCTGGCCGGCGGCCGGCGTCTCGACGTCTTCACCGGCCCCTTCCGGGTGGATGGGGTTGTCGCGGGGCGTTTGTGGACCGAGCGCGACATCACCGAGCGCGAACGGGTCCAGGCCGACATGGCCCGCGCCAAGGAAGAGGCGGAAAACGCCCTGGCCGAGCTGAAGGAAACCCAGGCCCATCTGGTGGAAGCCGAGAAAATGGCCTCGCTGGGGCAACTGGTCGCCGGTATCGCCCACGAGATCAATACGCCGATCGGCATCGCCGTCACCGCCGCGTCGCATATCGCCGACGAGGCCCGGGAGCTTGCCGTGGCGGTCAAGGCGAATCTTCTGCGGCGCTCGACGTTCGAGTCGTTCCTGGAAACCGTGCACGACAGCGCAACCGTTTTGCTGTCCAACGTCCGCCGCGCGGCGGAGCTGATTCAAAGTTTCAAGCAGGTTGCCGTCGACCAGACCAGCGACGAGCGCCGTTTGTTCGATCTGGCCACCTACACGCAAGAAGTCCTGCTCAGCCTCGGCCCCTCCCTGCGCAAGGCCCCGCAGCGGGTCGAAGTGGATATCCCCCCGGACCTGATGCTCGACAGCTATCCGGGGGCGATGGCCCGCGTCCTCGCGAATCTTGTCCTGAATGCCCTGATGCATGCCTTCCCCGGACTCCCCGCCGCCGGCACCCGGGATGACACGCCCGACGCTCCCCGTGAAGCGGTCGGCTTTCCCGGCTGCCTGTACCTGTCGGCGCGGTCCCTGGACGACGAGCGCGTCGAGATGCGCGTGGCCGACAATGGCGTGGGCATGACCGCCGAGGTGCGCAGGCGGGCGTTCGATCCTTTTTTCACCACCCGGCGGGGGCAGGGCGGATCGGGTCTGGGGCTGCATATCGTCTATAATCTGGTCACGCGCACCTTGGGCGGGCGGATCGAAATCGACAGCGCGCCCGGTCAGGGCACCTGCTTTGTCCTGACCTTGCCCCGCCGGGCGCCAGAAGTCCCGGTGGCGGCGCCATCACAGTGTGACGCTTCGGGCACACTTGGGGGAGATTCAACCGTCTGATCGCCCTTCGGCCTTGCTTCGAGTGCCTCAAGACAGGATCTTGAAACGCGAGGCGGGAGCGAAAGGCCTGCAGCGCCAGAAGGGGCTTCGGCGGGCGAGGGCCTTGACGGACGTCCCCGGCGGATCGGATAACACGCCAGGCGGGCATGACACCACGGTCCCGCAAGACGGTTTCACTTTGGGAATATGGGATCCAATTGCCATGACCAAGACCATTTTCCGCGTTGCGCTGGTGGGGGCGATGGCCGCGCTGCCGCTGGCCGCCCAGGCCCAAACGCCGCAGGGTCCGTATGTCGCGCTGCAAGG
Source organism: Pararhodospirillum oryzae (assembly GCF_007992075.1). Lineage (GTDB taxonomy): Bacteria > Pseudomonadota > Alphaproteobacteria > Rhodospirillales > Rhodospirillaceae > Pararhodospirillum > Pararhodospirillum oryzae. The sequence continues at coordinate 10,227 of NZ_BJZO01000007.1, read as the reverse complement.
TGGCGTGAACTTCAACATCGATCGCGAACTGTCGGTTGGCGGCGTTGACGCCGACGTGGAAACCGATCTGGGGTACGCGGCGGGCGGCACGGCCGGTTACGCCTTCGGCGGCGGTCCGCGCGTTGAGTTGGAAGCCACGTGGCGCCGCAACAACATCGACAACATCGGTCCGCTGAGCAACGACGGTGACCTGAGCTCGGTCGCCCTGATGGTCAACGCCCTGTACGACATCCCGACCGGGACCAAGTTCTATCCGTATGTCGGTGCCGGTATCGGCTGGGTCATCGGCATGATGGACAGCGATATCGCCGACGGCACCAGCGGCGCCTTCGGCTACCAGGGCATCGCCGGCGTGGGCTACAACATCACCGACAACGTGGGCATGACCCTGGACTACCGCTTCCTGGGCACCACCGGCATGAAGTTCGATGCCGTGGCCGACCGCGACTCCGACTACGACAACTACCTGAACCACACCGTGATGCTGGGCCTGCGCTACTCGTTCGGCACGCCCGCGCCCAAGCCCGCGCCGATGCCGGTGCAGCCGGTGGTCGAGCAGAAGGTCGTCGAGGTTCCCGAGTCGTACCTGGTCTTCTTCGACTTCGACAGCACCGCGATCACGCCGGAAGCCGCTGGCATCATCAGCACCGCCGCCAGCAACGCCAAGGCCAAGGGCACCTCGACCATCGAAGTGACCGGCCACGCCGACCGTTCCGGCTCGCCCGAGTACAACATGCGTCTGTCGACCCGTCGCGCCGAGTCCGTGATGGCCGAACTGGGCCGCAACGGTATTCCGCGCTCGCAGGTGGCCGTGTTCGCCAAGGGTGAAGCCGACCCGCTGGTCCCGACCCCCGACGGCGTGCGCGAGCCGCAGAATCGCCGCGTGGTCATCATCCTGAAGTAATCCCCGGCTTGAGAGGGAGAGCCGAACGGTTCTCCCTTCCCCGGCACGGTTCAAACCGGCGTCCCACCCTGGGGCGCCGGTTTTTTTTAGGGGCACGGCCCGGGCATGGATTCGGCCCCGCCCGCAGTGAGCGAACGCGCGATCGTCGGTGAGGGCGCGCGGAAAAGGGGATAGGCTCGACGGGGGTCGGAAGGCGTGTTGCCGTGCCTTCGGCCTTCACTATTCGAAAGCGCTTGAAAAGGAGGAACGCCCCCATGACGCCAGACGCTCCTCTGCCCCTTTTGAACGGGCGAATTGTCCGGCTGAGCGTGCACGGTTTTCGAAGCCTGCGGGCGATCGAGGCCTTGGAACTGCCTCGGATTGCCGTGCTGATCGGGGCCAACGGTTCAGGCAAATCCAACGTGATCCGCTTTCTTGAAATGATGAGCTGGATGCTGCGGGATGGAGATTTGCAGGAATTCGTCATGGAAGGAGGCGGGGGAGGCGATCAATTCTTCATGGGGCCCCGGCAGACACCACGAATCCATGCCGAGATTCGGATTGAAACCGATGAAGGCTATCACGAGTATCGCTTTGATCTGACACACCTGTCGGCCCGCGATACGGTGGTAATCAGGAATGAAGCCTATCGGTCCTTCGATAAAACAAAGCAGGCTTCGGCGTCGTGGACAGAGATCGACGGATTCGGCAAAGAATCAACCCTTCCCACTCTTGATTACCCAATTCCAAAGGCCATTTGCCATCTTCTTGGGAACTGTGTGCCCTACCATTTCCATGACACATCGGATCAGGCTGCCATCCGCCTGCGCTGGGATGTCTCCGATTGTGTTCGCTTGCGCTCGGATGGGGGGAACCTGGGGGCGGTGCTGCTGGATCTGCGAGAGAATGATCCCAGACGCTACCAGTTGATCACCCGCCAGATCGGACGGGTTCTTCCGGTTTTCAAGGATTTCGTGTTGGAGCCCATGGCCGGGCGGGTTTGGCTTCGATGGCGGGGGACGCAAGGCGACAAGACCTTCGGCGCGCACCTGACTTCCGACGGATCGTTGCGGCTGTTTTGTCTGATCACGCTTTTGAACCTGCCGCCGGAGCGCCTTCCGGATGTGATGTTGCTTGACGAACCCGAACTCGGCTTGCATCCCCACGCCCTCGCCCTGGTGGCGGAAATGATCAAGCGCGTCGCGGAAGTCCGTCAGATTATCATCGCCACCCAGTCCCCCGCCCTGGTTGACTGCTTTGATCTGGAAAACCTGATCGTGGCCCGGGCCGACAACGGGGAAACCACCTTGCGCCCGCTGGCGCGTGATCAATACCAAAGCTGGCTTGACGAGGAATAGCAGCGGCGTATTCGACACCGGAGGACATCAACGACGGCACGCACACGGCTCCGTCGAAACGGCTGAAAGGGATCTTTCCACCCGGCACGTATTCAAAAGCCGAACACGGTCCCCTGATCGCCGAAGCCATCGGCATCGACCGCATGCGAGCCCGATGCCCGGGGTTCAACGCCTGGGTTACCCATCTTCAAGCCTGGGGATAAAGAGGAACGAGGGGGTCCGGGGAGGCCGCGCCTCCCCGGGCGGGGGTCTTCGGGGGCGGCAGCCCCCGCAAGGCATCCCGCTTTAAACGTCCAGGTTCTTCACGTTCAAGGCGTTGTCCTGGATGAAATCGCGGCGGGGTTCGACCACGTCGCCCATCAGGGTGCTGAACACGTCCTCGGCCTCGTCGATCTGCGACACCTTGACCTGGAGCAGGCGCCGCGCGTTGGGGTCCAGGGTGGTTTCCCACAGCTGTTCCGGGTTCATCTCGCCCAGGCCCTTGTAGCGCTGGATGGAAATGCCGCGCCGGCCGGCGGCGATCACCGCGTTGACCAGCGATACGGGGCCGGTCACGCGGGTGGTTCCTTCCCGGGTGCGCAAGGTGCCGGCCTCGGCGTAGGTGTCGCGCAGTTCGGCGGCCATGGCATCCAGGCGCCGGGCCTCGGTGGAGTGGATCACGGCCGCGTCCAGGGTGTGCACCTCTTCCACGCCGCGCAGCGTGCGCCGGAAAATCAGGCCGCCCTCGTCGGCCAGATGGCCGCTCCAGCCCCGTTCCAGCGGGTCGGTCAGATCGTCGAGGCGCTGGGCAACCCGAGTCGCGGCCTCCTGCGCCCGGGTCGGGTCGGCCAGGATTTCGGGGTGGAAGGCGCCGGCGATCGCCACTTGTTCCAGCAGCATCCAGGGGACCTTGCGGCTCATGCTCATCAGGGCGGCGCGGGCGAGTCGGGCGCGGTCGACCAGATGGCGCAGTTCTCCCACCCCCACCTGGGCCCCGGCTCCGGTCACCAGCACCGCCTCGTCGAGTCCCGAGGCGATCAGGTAATCATCCATTTCGCGGTCGTCCTTCAGGTATTGCTCGGACGTGCCGCGCCGGGCGCGATACAGTGGCGGCTGGGCAATGTACAGGTAGCCCCGCTCCACGATTTCGGGCATCTGGCGGAAGAAGAAGGTAAGCAGCAAGGTGCGGATGTGACTGCCGTCCACGTCGGCGTCGGTCATGATGATGATTTTGTGGTAGCGGGTCTTGTCGATCGCGAAATCATCCTTGCCGATCCCGGTCCCCAGCGCCGCGATCAGGGTGCCGATTTCCGCCGACGACAGCATCTTGTCGAATCGGGCCCGCTCCACGTTCAGGATTTTGCCGCGCAAGGGCAAGATCGCCTGGAAGGCGCGGTCGCGGCCCTGCTTGGCCGAGCCACCGGCCGAGTCGCCCTCCACGATGAACAGTTCCGATTGCGCGGGGTCGCGGTTCTGGCAGTCGGCCAGCTTGCCGGGCAGGCTGGCCATGTCGAGGGCCCCCTTGCGCCGGGTCAGGTCGCGGGCGCGTCGGGCGGCCTCGCGGGCGGCGGCGGCCTCGATCACCTTGCCCACGATCTTGCGCGCTTCTTGCGGGTGTTCCTCCAGCCACTGGTCGACGCGTTCGGAAACGATCTGCTCGACCACCGGGCGCACCTCGGACGACACCAGTTTTTCCTTGGTCTGGCTGGAAAACTTGGGGTCGGGCACCTTGACCGACAGCACGCAGGTGAGGCCCTCGCGCATGTCGTCGCCGCTCAGCGTCACCTTTTCCTTTTTCATCAGGCCGCTGTTCTGGGCGTAGGTGTTGAGGGTGCGGGTCAGGGCGGCGCGAAAGCCCGCCATGTGGGTGCCGCCGTCGCGTTGCGGGATGTTGTTGGTGAAGCACAGCACCGACTCGTGATAGCTGTCGGTCCACTCCATCGACAGGTCCACGGTAATCCCGTCCTTGTCGCCCGTCGCGGTGATCGGGGGCGTGTGCAGCACGGTTTTTGACTTGTCGAGATAGCGCACGAAGGCCTCGATCCCACCTTCGTAGTGGAATTCAAGGCTCCTGGGTTCGGTGCCGCGCCGGTCGATCAACACCAGCCGCACCCCTGAGTTCAGGAAGGCCAGCTCGCGCAGGCGGTGTTCCAGGGTGGCGAAGTCGTATTCGATGTGGGTGAAAATCGTGGGGGAGGCGAAAAAGGTGATCTCGGTGCCGGTGCGGCCGTCCGAGTCGCCGACCACCGCCAGCGGGGCCACCGCCACGCCGTGTTCAAAGCGCAGGGCGTGGGCCTTGCCGTCGCGCCAGACGCGCAGGTCCAGCCAGTCGGACAGGGCGTTGACCACCGACACGCCGACCCCGTGCAGGCCGCCCGACACCTTGTAGGCGTTCTGGTTGAACTTGCCGCCGGCGTGCAGCTGAGTCATCACCACTTCGGCGGCGCTGACGCCCTCGCCCTTGTGGATGTCCACGGGGATGCCACGCCCGTTGTCGCGCACGGTCACCGAACCGTCGCCGTTCAAGATCACTTCTGTTCGGTCGCAATAGCCGGCCAGGGCTTCGTCGATGGCGTTGTCCACCACCTCGTAGACCATGTGGTGCAGGCCCGAGCCGTCGTCGGTGTCGCCGATGTACATGCCCGGGCGTTTGCGAACCGCCTCCAACCCCTTAAGGACGTTGATGGATTCCGAGGTGTAGGCCGTTTGTGTCATGGGGAGTCCGTCTTGTTCCAAAGGCGCGTCCAGCGGGGCCGGCGCGAAGGGACTCAGTGTACCACACCACCCGCTTCCAGGCGCAGAAATTGAGCCGTTTTTTCCCAGGATTCAAATGGTTGGGCGTCGGCGCCGGTGATCCAGGCCTGGGCGCCCAGGCCGGCCACCAGCTCCCCCAGCCCGGCGCGGCGCCGGGCATCCAGGTGGGCGGTGCCTTCGTCGAGAAGCAGGAGGGGAGCCTGGCCGCGCAGCCCGGCCAGCACCCGCGCCAGCGCCAGAATCAGGGCGACCAGCAGCGCCTTCTGCTCGCCGGTCGAGCATCGCGGGGCCGGAATCCCCTGTCCGGCATGGGTGGCCAGAAGGTCGTCGCGATGCGGCCCCTGGGTGGTCTGGCCACTGGCGGCGTCGCGGGCGCGCGAGTGGGCGAACAAGGCGCGCAACCGGTCCTCGGCGGCCAGCGCCGGGCCCCGGGCCAGCCACGTCGCGCAGTCCGAGTGCAAGGCCAGGTGGACCCCGGGAAAGGGGGCGTCGGTGTCGTGCGTCGCGACGGCCAGGCGTTCGATCAGGTCCAGGCGGGCGGCGGTCAGGGCAATGCCATGGCGGGCAAGGCCATCCTCCAGCGCGTCCAGCCACGCGCCCGGCGGCCGGGGCTCGCGCAGCAGGCGCTGGCGTTCGCGCTGGGCCCGGGCATAGGCGGCGGCCCGGCTGGCGTGCGCCGGGTCCAGGGCATTCACCAGGCGGTCGAGAAAACGCCGGCGCGGGGTGGCGCTGCCCCGGAACAGCCCGTCCATGTCGGGGGTCAGCCACAGCACCGCCAGATGGTTGCCCAGCCCCGCCTGCCCGGACAAGGTCCGGCCATCCACCCGCACCACGCGCCGGTCCATCCCCGTGGCCGCGTCGCAGCCGGTGCCGATCTCGGTGAGGGCGCCCCGGCCGACCCGCAGCCGGACCGCGACCCCCCATCCGGGCGCCGGGGGCGCGGCGGGGGTGGGGCGATGGGCCACCTCGGCCAGCGCCGCCCCGCGCAGCCCCCGGCCGGGGGCCAGGAACGACAGGGCTTCAAGAAGATTGGTCTTGCCCGCGCCATTGGGCCCCAGCACCACCACCGGCGCCGGATCCACGCTCAGGCGCAGATGGGCATAGGAGCGAAAGGTGCCAAGGGTCACCTGCTCCACCGCCGTGGCCGGGAAAACCTGAAAAGACCGGTTCATGGCGGGCCTGGAACGGGGCGGGGAAACGAATCGGGCCCTTGGGGCTCCCGAAGGACGCCCCCAGCGTGGAGCGCGGCCCCGGCGTGGGGCGCGGCTCCGGCGTGGGGCGCGGCCCCGGCGTGGGGTGCCGCCCCGCTTCAGACGCGCATGGGCATGAGCACGTACACCGCCGAACCGTCGGCGCCGTCGCGCAGCACCGTGGGCGACGATGAATCGGCAAGGGTCAGGCGTACCGAGTCGCCTTGGATCTGGTCGAGGATATCAAGCAGGTAGCGGGCATTGAACCCGATATCAAGCGGGGCGGCCTCGAACTTGGCTTCGATCTCCTCCAGCGCCGACCCGGCGTCGGGGCTTGAGGCCGACAACGTGAGCAGGCCCGGCGTGGCCGCGACCTTGATGGCGCGGGATTTCTCGGTCGAGATCGCCGCCACCCGGTCCACCGCCTGGGCAAAGGGCTGACGCTCGACCTCCAGGACCTTGTCGTTGTCGGTGGGGATCACCCGTTCGTAGTCGGGGAACTTGCCATCGATCAGCTTCGAGATCAGGCGCACGTCGTCGAAGGCAAAGCGGACCTTGTGCTCCGACAGCGACACCGTGACCGCCATGCCGGTTTCGTCGATCAGCTTGCGCAGCTCGCCCACCGTCTTGCGCGGCAAGATCACGGCCGGCATGCCCGCCGCGCCCTCGGGCAGGGGGGTTTCCACGCAGGCCAGGCGGTGGCCGTCGGTGGCCACCGCGCGCAAGACCGGAACGCCCGCGTTTTCGGTCGCGTGCAGGAAAATCCCGTTCAGGTAATAGCGGGTTTCCTCGGTGGATATGGCGAAGCGGGTGCGGTCGATCAGGCTGCGCAGGTCGGCCGAGGGAATGGCGAAGGTGTGCGAGAACTCGCCCGGGTTCATGACCGGGAAGTCGTCCACCGGCAGGCAGGCCAGCCGGAACCGCGAGCGTCCGGCGCGCAGCACCAGCTGCCCCTCGGTGGCGTCGTGGGTCAGCTCCACCTGGCTGCCGTCGGGCAGCTTGCGCACGATGTCGTAAAGGGTATGGGCCGGCGCGGTGGTCAGGCCGGGGGTCGCGACCTCGGCCCCCAGGGTTTCCACGATTTCCAGGTCCATGTCGGTGGCATTGAGGGCCAGACCCTGGTCCGTGGCGTCCATGCGCAGGTTGGACAGAATGGGGATGGTGTTGCGCCGTTCAACAACGCTTTGCACATGCCCCAGGGACTTCAGGAACGCGGTCCGCTCGATGGTCAGCTTCATGGATGGGCCCGAACCATGCAAGGGGCCCCGCCGCACAGGGCGCGGAGCCGACAGGGATCACCGGGGTGCCAAGCCCCGAAAGGGCCGGTAGTATAGCGATCCCCGTTCTTCGTCCCAAGGGAATTCCTTGTTCTCGGGGACGTTACGACTCCAACATGCGGCGCAGCAGGTCGACATCCTCGGCAAAGGCGGGATCGCCGGCCATCAGTTCCTCGATTTTGCGCACCGCGTGCATGACCGTGGTGTGGTCGCGGCCCCCGAAGTTTCGTCCGATGTCGGGCAGCGACCGGCTGGTGAGCTGCTTGCTCAGGTACATGGCCACCTGACGCGGGCGGGCGATGGCGCGGGCGCGGCGGGCCGAATGCATGTCGGCGAGCCGGATCTTGAAATGCTCGGCGACTTTTTTCTGAATGTCCTCGATGCTGACCCGGCGGTCGTAGGCCCGCACCAGATCGTGCAGAACCTCCTGGGCCGTCTCCACGGTCAAGGTCCGCCCCACCAGCTGGGCATGGGCCACCAGGCGAATCAGGGCGCCCTCGACCTCGCGGCCGTTGGTGGTGACCTTGTGGGCGATGAACTCCAGCACCCGCGAGGGAACCTCCACCCCCATCTGCTCGGCCTTGGACTGCAAGATGCCCAGGCGCAGCTCGTAGGTCGTGGGGTGCAGGTCGGCGACCAGGCCGCAGCCCATGCGCGAGCGCAGGCGCTGGCCGATGTTTTCCAGGTCGCTGGGCGATTTGTCGGCCGACAGCACGATCTGGCTCCCCTGGTCGACCAGGGCATTGAAAGTATGGAAGAATTCTTCCTGGGTGCTTTCCTTGCCACTGATGAACTGGATATCGTCCACCATCAGCACGTCCACGCTGCGGAACTGCTCCTTGAACGACAGCGTGTCTTGCTGGCGCAGGGCCCGGATGAACCGGTGCATGAACTGTTCCGCCGACAGGTAAATGACGCGGCACCCGGCCTGATTCTCGCGCAGTCTGCGGGCGATGGCGTGCATCAGATGGGTTTTGCCCAGGCCCACGCCCCCGTACAGGAACAGGGGGTTGAACGAAACGCCCTCGGTTTCGGCCACGCGCTTGGCGGCGGCGTAGGCGAACTCGTTGGGCTTGCCGACCACGAAGTTGTCGAAGGTAAAGCGCGGGTCAAGCGGGGCCGACAGGCCATCGTCGGCGGCCTCGCGGGTCGACGCGGCCGGGGCGGCCGCCGGAGTCGGGGCCGGTTCGATCCGCGTGGTCTGGGGCGCGGGGGCCGCCGGCATGGCGCGTGTTTCATCGCTGGTCGCGGCGCGCGCGGTCCGTCCGGCGCGCGCGCGCGTGGCCGGAGCGGGCAGGGGAGCCGGCGGCGGCGCCGGGGGCGCGGCCGGGCGGGGCGCGCCGGATTCGACCACGAAATCGACAATGCGCACGCTGGGATCGATCTCGGACCACAAGGAGCGAATCCGGTCGCCGTAATGGGTCATCACCCAGTCGCGCATGAAGCGGGTGGGCACGCCCAGGCGCACCGACCCCGCCCCGATTTGGGACAGGGTCAGGGGCTGGACCCAGGTGCGGAACGCGGCCTCGCCGAATTCGCGCTTCAACTGCCCCCGAACCCGATCCCAACGGACCAGTGCCGACCCGTCGCGTCCCGACGTCCCGTCCATTCCCCAACTCCACTTCCAGGCGTCCTGCCCCGGTTCGCTTCCAGGAGACCGCCCCCCGGACGTCGCCCATGCCCCGGGAGGGCGGGCAATCCTTCATAACGAGGTTAATATCTCGTTAATATGGGAACCGTGTCAATGATCACAGGACTTTCTCGTTTGCTTCAAAGAAGACGATAAGACGAAATCACTAAAAACCGCATAACCGCACTCCAGTAGACTCTGGGGAGTGAGTTTGAAACCTTGTATTTAGTCGAAATGAGAGTCGCCCGAGTCTCCGGGGCCTGGAATGAGCCATCCGGCACAGGACCAGTAGCGACCTCTGACAAAGGGTATGATCCCCCTGGGGCTAATACAACAAGATCGAATAGGGAACGGGGAAAATTTCGGGCGTTGACACCATATTTGGTATCTTTGCCGTCCTCATAGCCCATAAACCGCTAAATAATGCGTATTCCGGGGGCGTTGGACGGGGTTCTTGAACCGGAGTCTGGCATGGCCCTGCTGACGGACTCGTTGGCAACCATAGGGTGTTCCCGGGCTTCTCGCTGAAGGCGTGTGGAGCCAAAAAAACCCGCCGGCGCGGCCGCCGGGCGGGGAGGGCACTCATCGAGCATGGCAAAAAACAAAAGGGGGCCATCGCCCCCTTTTTGGATCAAGCAGGGTCGCCAGGGACCGCCGCGACCGCCAGGCGGCCGCGGGAGTGTCAGGCGCCCAGAGCCTTCACACGGGCCGACAGGCGCGAGATCTTGCGCGACGCCGTGTTCTTGTGCAGCACGCCACGGGTGACGCCGCGGTGCAGCTCGGGCACGGCCGTCTGGAAAGCAGCCTGAGCCGCCGCGCTGTCGCCGCTCGCGATCGCCGCTTCAACCTTCTTGACGAAGGTCCGGATGCGCCCGAGTCGGGCATGGTTAATCGTGGCGCGGCTGGCATTCCGGCGAATGCGCTTCTCCGCCGACTTGTGGTTGGCCATTCCCTGCTCCGCATGGTGTGGTCAATGAAAAGGGGCACTCTCCACCCAGGACGATTCCGGCCCAGGGAGTGCACAGAAGACATGCCTTATAGGCGTTCCCCCCTCGGGCGTCAAGCGTGCCTTGCGTGGCGCTCAGGGCAGTCGGGTGAAGCCCTGGATGTCCTTGGAAGAGGGTTCCCCAACGCCGCGACGGCGGCGCGCGGCCTT
>NZ_BJZO01000006.1 GCF_007992075.1 Pararhodospirillum oryzae | reverse complement strand
TTGGTATAATATTTTGATATTTCGACACGGGGATACCCTCGACCAAACACAGGGGTAGCGTGCGCGCCAAATAAAGGGCGCGTTCCTCAGGTAGACGATCTGATATGAGGAGGGTTTTTAGACCTGATTGGCCCGAGCGCGCTCGGCGAGAGCGCGAATACTTTCCACGTAGACCAAACGCCGGGACCCAATTTTCGCGGTTTCCATGTCGTTTGTCTTGATCAATCCAAAAACCGAGGTCCGGCCAATCCCCAACATCTTCCCGGCCACTTCGACCGGAACGAGGATTGGGGCGGTGGTGTCGTTATTTGAAATGGAGTTCATTTGAGTTCCCCTTAATTCACCCATGTTCGGGCGGTGAGGGGAAGGTGCGCGTCGGCTCGCAAAAACGAAATGCGACATGGGGCAGGTTTTCGTGTCGCACCCTAACGTATTGGTCAGGAAGGATTTTTCATCTGCCGCTGTCCGCGTTTCTTGCCGTGGGGGCGCTCATGCTGGGGGGACGGCCCCCAGACCCGCATGACCTCGGCCCCCTCTTCGAGGGCAAGGGAAATTACCTCCGGTTGTTCATCGTATGGAATTGCCACAAGGATACCTTGCGCGTAAGCCTGATACGCCTCGGTCTCCACCCACCGTTGAACGGTGCGCCGCTCAACCCCGTATTTTTTGGAAATGGTGGCGGTTGAAGTCGGGTCCGCGATTCTTCCCTCCTTGGCCAACAGGTGATATGCGACCGCGACCCCATACGACTCCCGGAGGGGCCGTGATGCCCGGGCCTTTCCGGCCGACACCAGATGTTCAATCCAAAGGGGAACTTCCCCATCGAGGACCGCCACCATCTGTTGGGCCATGCCCTGGGCAATTTCGGGAGGAAGGTGCGCGATCGGCGCCAGCCCAAATAGTCCTTGCCGCCAATTATGGGGGTGGCCGTAAAGCCAGAGGGCGTTCGCCAGGACCTTTCCTAGCCGCCCTGCAATGGCTGGCGTCATTTTTCCCTGTTTGGCCAAATCGTTGTACGCTTGCCCCGCCTCCTTGTATTCGGCGCGCAAAGCTCCCATGAGGGTGAGAACGTCATCGGGGGCCGCGTCATCCGTCATGGCGCCCACCCATCACGAACCCAGCCCACTCACCCATCAGGGCCCGCCTTTTTTCAAACAGATCCCCTCGCTGATAAGCGGCCACCACCTTGGACCCGACGGTGTGCGCCAGCGCGGCCTCGCAGACCTCATGCGAAAAAGGGGTGCATTCCGCTGCCCAGGTCCGAAACGTCGAGCGGAATCCGTGCGGCGTCACCTCGTCCCCCAGCCCCATCCGACGGAGGACCATGGCCATCGCCATGTTGGAAAGGGGCCGGCCCTCGCGGGCCCCGGGGAAAACGACGCTGCCCCGTCGGACCGTGGCCAGCTTCCGCAGCAGGTCCAGGGCCGGCCCCGACAAGGGAACCCGATGGGGGGCCCCGGCCTTCATCCGTGTCCCTGGGATTTCCCAGGTTCTGTTTTCCAGGTCAATCTCATCCCATGTGGCTCCCAGTACCTCACCCGGTCGCCCCGCTGTCAGGATCGCCAGTTCCAGGGCCCGGGCTCCGAGCCCGTCCGCCACCTGCAAACGGGGCCACCAGCCCGGCAGGTCCCGGTATGGCATGGAGGCGTGCCCCTCGACCGCTCGAACCTTGACCTTCGCCGGTAAGGTGAGGGCCAGGTGTCCTTTCCAGCGGGCTGGGTTCTCCCCGTCGCACCACCCCCGGGCCTTGGCGTAATCAAGAACCGCCTCGACCCGGCCCCGGACCCGCGACGCGGTCTCAGGCTTCGTCGTCCAGATGGGATTGAGGATCGCCAGCACGTCGTCCGTCGTCACCTGATCGATGGGCTTCTGGCCGGCCACCGGGAAGGCGTAGGCTTCCAAGGTGGCCACCCATTGGGCGGCATGTTTCGCGTTACGCCATCCCGCCCGCTTCGCCTCGATAAAAAGCCCTGCCGCCTCACGAAAGGTAGGGGTGATGGGTGGGGAGATGATGGGTTCGTGCCTCTGGGCAAGGGGATCGAGCCCCCTACCCATCAAGGCCCGTGCCTCGGACGCCTTGGCGCGGGCCTCGGCAAGGGGCACGGTCGAAGCCGAGCCCAGGCCCATGTCCCGGCGCCGCCCACCGGCTTGATACCGGAAGACCCAACTCTTCCCGCCCCGGGCCGTTACCTGGAGATAAAGCCCGGCCCCGTCGCAGTGATAGCCGGGCGCGGTGATGGTCTGGACCTGGCGGGCGGTCAGCCCCTTGACCGGCTTTGGCATTTTCATGCCCTCCGCTTCGGATGATGGGTGATGGGTAAGCCGGAAGCAGGCCCCCGGTACCCACCACGTCACCCATCATCGCGCACTGGTTCGGGGCGGTCAACGGCGCACAAGCACGAACGCCCCAAGGAGGCAATTCCTTGGGGCGTCAGTATTTTTCTGTCTGCTACGGATTAACGCGATCCACGGCGGACACTGCATTGGCGGAGAGGGTGGGATTCGAACCCACGGTGACATCGCTGCCACAACGGTTTTCGAGACCGCCCCGATCGACCACTCCGGCACCTCTCCACAAGGCTTGCGTCGGGGTCGGGAGAATTAGTCGATCCCCGGCCCCTTGGCAACCGGAAAATCGACGACGGCGTTTTTTTTGGAGAGCGCCCCCGATCAAGGTTTTCGTAAAGAGGGGAAACCTTGATCGGGGGCGGGGGCGGGCCTACCGTGCGCCTCCTGCCTCCCGCCCCTTCGTGCCTGCCCCGGAAGACCCCATGACCGATCCAAGCCCCCCCGCCCCGATCTGGGCCGTCACCACCGGCGAGGCCGGCAATCGCAGCCAGGCCGAGGGGCTGGCCGCCGCCCTGGGGGAGCCCTGGCGCGCCCTGGCGGGATATCCGCCCCGGCCGTGGTCGTGGCTGCCCTCGCCCTGGGCGGCCCGGGCCGGGCTTGAGCGGCTGCTCGGGCCGGGGTCGGATTCCTTTTCGCCTCCCTGGCCCGCCGTCATCGTGGCGTGTGGCCGGCGCGCCGCCACCTTGGCCCTGGCCACCCGGGCCCGTTGCCGGCGCGCGGGCGCTCCGGCTCCCTTCCTGGTTCAGATCCTGGACCCCCAGGTGGGCGTGCGTCACTTCGACATGGTGGTGGCCCCGGCCCACGATCGCCTCACGGGCCCCAACGTCGTGACCACCCAAGGCGCCTTGCACCGCCTGACCCGGGCCCGCCTCGCCGCCGGGGCCGAGGCCTGGGCGCCCCGGCTCGCCGGCCTGCCCCGGCCGCTGGTCGCGGTCCTCGTGGGCGGGGCCAGCCATGCCTGTCCCTTCTCCCCCGGGCACGCCCGGGCCCTGGCCGAGACCCTGGCCGCGTTCGCGCGCGCCCACGGCGTGGGCCTGGTGGTGACTCCGTCCCGGCGCACCGGGCCCGACAACGCCGCCCTGATCGCCCGCGCGCTTTCCCCCCTGGGCGCCCTTGTCTGGGACGGAACCGGCCCCAACCCCTACGACGGCATGCTGGCGCTCGCCGATGCCATCCTGGTCACCGAGGAAAGCGTGTCCATGGTGTCGGAGGCCTGCTTCCCGGGCAAGCCCGTGTACACCTTGCCCATGCCCGGGGGCTCGGCGCGGCACGCCCGCTTTCTCGCCGACCTGCGGGGGCAAGGGTTCATCCGCCCCTTTGGCGGTGCCCTGGAGCCCTGGAGCCCTCCCGCCCCCCTGGACGAGGCCGCCCGCGTCGCCGCCCTGGTCCGCCAGCGCCTGGGGTGGCCTCCCCGGTCGCGCGGGGCGGAGCGCTGAAGGCGGCTTTCCCCACCGGCGGGCCGCCGTTCCCCGCCAGCGTTTCGGCTCAGGGCGGCAAGGAGCCCTGCACCACGCACGCGCCCCCCCGGCGCCGGGCTTCCGACAGCGCTTCCTCGGCGCGGGTCATCAGGTCGCGGGTCGCCGCCATCGCATCCAGCAGCGAAACCCCCTGCCCTTCCAGGCCCGCCACCCCGGCCGACACCGTGAACGTCAGCGCGCCTTCCAGCATCATGACCCGGGAGGCATGGATTTCCGCCAGGATGGTGTCCACCACCTTCATGGCCTGCGTCACCGTCGCGCCGGGCAGGATCATCGCCACCGCCGAGCCACAACAGCGCCCGGCCACGTCGGTGCCCCGCAGCCGCCGGCGCACCGACAGGGCGACCAGGCGCATGACCACGCCCCCGGCCCGGGGGCCATGGGTCAGCAGCAACGCCCGCAGCCGGTCGATATCCAGCAGCACCACCGCGAGCGGCACCCCCGAGCGCTGGGCCCGCGCCACCTCGCGGTGCAGCTGCTCGTGCATGGCCTCGGCGGTCAGCAGGCCGGTTTCCGTTTCGTGCCGATGCGCTTCCCGTGCCCGGCGCCCCCGGCGGCCCTGCTCGCGCAGCGCGGTGACCAGCACGTCGGGACGCACCGGACGGGACAAGACCAGATCCACCCCCGCGATCAGGGCGGCGCGCTTCACCGCTGTCTGCCGGGGCTCGGCCAGGGCCACGATGGGCACGCCGCCCCACGCCGGCGCGCCGCGCACCACCGCCGTGACCTCGGCGCCGTCGTAGGGGCGCAGGCCCAGGTTGACCAGCAGGACATCCGGCTCGAAGGCCTCCAGGCGGTCCAGAACCGCCTCTGGCTGGACCAGAAGCTCGGTTTCCAGGCCGGCATCGACGAGCACCCCGCTCACCAGCCCGCCCATCAGCGGGTCGTCCTCGATCATCAGCACGCGCAAGGGCTCCTGCCCCCCTTCGCCGATGATCTGAACCAGACGGTCAACCGCCTCCTCGGCCGAGGCCTGGGGGAGATACACGTCGGCGCCCAGCCGGTGGGCCCGCACCCGCCCCAGGAACGTGTCCGCGCCCCCCACCACCAGCAACGGAATCCCGGCCTGGCCCACGCCCTTGAGCCAGGCGCGCGCATCGGGGTCTCCCGCCGCCTCCAGGCTCACGATCACGCCGGCCAGCGGAGGCAGGGGATCGGCGGCCCCGTCCTCCAGCGCCATCTCGCCCCCGTCCAGGGCCAGCAGCCCGACGTCGCGCAAGGCGCGTTCAATGTCGGGGTCAACGCCCACTGTCAGCACCACGGGCGCCCCCAGGTCGATCCCCACGCACGCGAGGCGGGGACGCCCCGGACACAGTGCCGAATCGTTCACGGCCAGAGCCGAGGCGGTCTCCGCCACCACCCCCGCCAGCAGGGCCACCTGCTCCAAGACGACTCCGGACGGAAGCCCTCCCCCCTCTTCGTCGAGCGCGCGTATCAGGCGTTCCAGGGCCACCGCCGCCAGGCTCAGGTCCGCGTAGCCCAGGCTGCCGGCCGATCCCGCCAGCCGGTGGACCATGCGCTGCAAGCGCAAGCAGACATCGCGCGGTTGCCAGCCCTGGGCCGCGAGTTGCGCCGCCAGTTCGGCGACCTCGCTGCCTTGCGCCGGCGCCGTGGCCACGAACCCCGCCACGGTTTCGCGCAGCCGCAGCCACGCCGCCGGATCCAGCCGTTCATTCATGAGCGACTCCGCCACAGCGCCCGCACCACGTCGGCCAGGGTCAAGGGATCGAAGGGCTTGGTCAGCACCCCCACGCAATGCGGTTCGGC
Organism: Pararhodospirillum oryzae; assembly: GCF_007992075.1. Taxonomy (GTDB): domain Bacteria; phylum Pseudomonadota; class Alphaproteobacteria; order Rhodospirillales; family Rhodospirillaceae; genus Pararhodospirillum; species Pararhodospirillum oryzae. Next base: position 64,722 of record NZ_BJZO01000006.1, on the reverse strand, counting down.
GCGCAGGGCCTCGCGCTCGACGCCGCCGGCCGCCGTCAGGAAAATCACCGCCTCGGGGGGTGGGGTCCGGGCGGCCAGAATCCGCCACACGTCCCGCCCGTCCACCTCGTCGAGCACCAGATCCATGACAACCAGATCGGGGTTGCACTCGGCCGCGCGCGCGCGGGCCTCGGCCTCGTCGCCCGCCACAGAGACCCGCAAGCCTCCCAGTTCACCCAGGGCAATCTCGGCCACCGCGCGCAAGGCGGGGTCATCGTCAACAATCAGAACATGCTCGGGATCGCCTCGCGCGCCCATTCGCCTTATCTCCCTGTTCATGCCGGCGTGCCGGCCCGCGCCCCTTCCTTCCCGCCTTGTTTCTGAAAGATGTGCACCTCCGCGCGCCCGTCGGCAAGCCCAAGCCCGCGCAAGGCATGCGAGGACACGCCCGCGCCCGCGATCCTCACCGGTAAAAGCCCTCGCCCGCCGCCGTGGCTTGCCCTAAAGTCCCCATTCTTCCTCCGCCCTTCCAGGCCTGTTTCGCGCGCATGACCCTTCTTTTCATTACCGCAACCCGCATCGGCGACGCTGTCTTGTCCACCGGACTGCTCGACCACTGGCTTGGCACCCATCCCGGATGCTCCGTCACCATCGCCTGTGGTCCCCTCGCCGCCGACCTGTTCGAGGCCGTTCCCGGGCGCGAGCGCACCGTGGTCCTGACCAAGGGCCCCTACGCCCGCCACTGGCGCGGCCTGTGGCGGACCTGCGTGGGCCGGCGCTGGGATGCCATCATCGACCTGCGCGCGTCGGCGGTCACGTGGCTGATGCGCGCGCGCGAACGCCACTGGCTGGGCCCCGATGCCACCGGGGCCCACCAGGTCGTGCGCCTGGGGCGCCTGCTGGGCCTCGATCCCCCGCCCGCGCCGCGCCTGTGGCTGGGGCCGGCCCACCGGGAAGCCGGCCTGCGCCTGGTGCCGCCGGGGCCGCCGGTGCTGGCCGTGGCCCCCATCGCCAACTGGCACGCCAAGACCTGGCCGGCCGAACGCTTCGCGGCCGTGGTGCGCCACCTGACCGGCCCCACCGGCCCCCTGCCCGGCGGACGCGTGGCCGTTCTGGGCGCCGGGTCCGAGCGCGAAGCCGCCGCCCCGGTTTTGAATGCCCTGCCCGCGTCGCGCTGCCTCGACCTGATGGGCCAGGGGCGGCTTCCGGAAATTCAGGCGGCCCTGGAGCGCTGCGCCTTCTTCGTTGGCAACGACTCGGGGCTGATGCACATGGCCGCCGCCGCCGGCCTTCCCACCCTGGGCCTGTTCGGCCCCACGCCCGAAACCGTGTATGGCCCCTGGGGGCCCAAGGCGGCGGTGGTCCGCACCCCCGAACCGGCGCATGTGCTGTTCCCTCCCGGCACCGACGCCGCCCGGATTCCCGCGGCCATGAACACCCTCGACGTCGGATCGGTGATTACCGCCGCCGAAGCCCTGTGGGAGCGCCTGGCTCCCTGACCCCCGCGCCCCGGATCCGCGCGGGAGCCTTCAACACGAGCAGGTGCTTTGTTGGAATGAGTGTGACATACACACACACGACACCCGGCCCGGCACCCGCCTGATCGGTTTCTTTGTCCTTCGCCTGCCCGCCCCGTTTTCCCCCGCCTCGCCTACCCCGCAAGGAGCACCGTCATGAGCGATCATTGCCAGGGGGGCACGTGCGCCCCTCACGCCTCCTCCTCCTGCGATTCCGCCTCCTGCCGGCCGGCCTCGACCGTGGAACTGGCCGGGATGCGGCAGGTCTGGCTGTGGCCCCTGAGCCTTCCCGCCGGCACCTGGATCCGGGAACGAGGCCGCGCCGGGACCCCGGACGACTGGGAGGAAATCACGCCCCCGCCCGGCGCCGACAAGGGCACCCGGGTGTTGCGCCGCATCGACGTGGCGCGCCTGGAGGCCGACCTGTTCCAGGGGGAAACCTCCCTGATCGTGCGCGCCGTCATCACCCAGTGCCAGCTCACCGTGACGCCCGACGGCGAGGCCCTGTTCGTGGTCGAAGCCGATTTCGGGTCGCGCAGCGAAACCCGCTCGCTGGATCGCCCCGACCTGTCGGTGGAAGACCCGGCCGGCACCCACCGCCGCCGCCCCATGACGCTCGCCGATGCCCGCCTGATCACCGACCACCTGCGCCGGATGAGCCCCGACGAGGCCCCCGGCACCGCCTTGCTGACGTGGCTGGACGACGGCGGCCGTCCCCTGTTCGGGCCCGACCTCGCCGATCTTGCCGACCTGACCGACGACGAGGAAACCCTTCCCCCCACCGACGGCCGGCCCCTGCTGGCCCCGTTGCTGGGCGCCTTGCTGCCGATGGGCTTGGTCGAAGCCGGCGAGCCCATGCCCACGCTTTCGCTCATCACCCTGGCCGGTTCCCTCGACGAGGTCTGCTGCCAGGACTGGGACGCCCTGGCCGCCGCCGGCAGTGGCGCCGGCCTTGCCGAGCCCCCCTTGCCCCCCGACTTTGAACGCCCCCTTGACGACCGGCCGCGCTGGCCCGGACTGGAAACACCCGTGCGCCTGCGCATGGCCGGCAGTCATGCCGTGGTCGTGGGCAGCGGCAACGGATTCGAGGAAATCCAGGTCGAACGCCTGCGCGATCGCCTGGTCCCCCACGCCATGGCCGCCCTGCGCGAACGCGGCGCCTTGCGCGCCCTGGCCCAGAACCTGCAAGACGCCCTGGCCTTGCTGGACACGCCCAGGGGGACCGCCGCCTTCCCCGCCACCCTCCTTGACCTCCAGCGCCAGGCGCTGCTGGCGCGCCGCGCCGCCCAGGCCCTGCCCCCCGCCACGCCCCGCGACGTGTGCGAGGACCGCGCCCGCTGGCGCCAGGCCCTGGGCCTTGACCTGCAGTCGGCCTCGCTGGCCGCGACCCTTGACCGGGCCCGGGCCTACGCCGATGCCAGCCGCCAGGCCGCCCACCTGGAAGCTGGCGGCACCTTGACCGTGCTGCTGGGCGCAGCCATGGTTGTCCTGGGCCTCTTGCTCTTCCTGGGCATGAACGTGTTGTTCACCGATGGCCTGCTCGATCCCCTGGTGCGCCGGGTTCACGCCTTCTTTGTCACCCGGCCCGGCGTCTCGCACATTGGGCTGGTTCACCTTTACGTGCACACCTCGGTTGCCCTGATGGTCACCTCCGTGGGCGCCTGGCTGGGCACCAAGGCCACCGCCCGCCTGCTGCCCGAGGCGCCGCAGCTGGTCGGGCGCATGAACCGCTTCCTGGACGGCGTGGCCCACGCCGCCGCGTGGACCTTGTGCGTGCTGTTCTTGATGGTCTTCCTGCTGACCCGCTGACCAGTTCCGTGCCCTTACCCCGGCCCGGAAGGCCTGTCCTTCCCGGGCCGGGGCGCTCGCCCCTGGTCTTCCCGTTCCCTTGCGTTTGGAGAGTCGCGTGAGCGTCCCCTGCCCCGCCGCGCCGTGGGTCCTGGTTTCCACCCGGGCCCATCTCGCGGCCGCCGCCATTGCCTGCCGCGAGGCCGGCTGTCCCCTTGTCGCGGCCACTCCGCCCGGTGCCGTTGCCTGGCTGGGGCCCGGCTGGCTGCCGGCGCTGGTCGAGGCGGTCTCTCCTCCGGCCCAGTTGTACCCGCTGGCCGACTGCGCTTCCGCCGCCGGGTTTGCCCTCACCTCGCTGACCCTGGGCATTGGCGTGGTGGTGCCCGAGGTCCCCACCGCCGGCCAGCGTCGCCTGGCCGCGATTGCCGCGCCCCTGGGCCTTCCGGTGCTCGACACCCGCCAGAGCGCGCACGATCTGGCGGGTCTCGACGATCCGCTGGCCGCCTGTCGCGCCCTGCTGTTGCCTCTGGCTTCGGCCTGACGCATGGTGACGGGAGCCGGCCTTGGGCCGGCCCCGTTTCCCTTGCCTGATGGAAAGCCCCCGGCCTTGAACGATTCCCCGGCCTGCCGCCTGTATCTGATCACCCCTCCCCGCCTGGAAGATCCCCAGGCCTTCGCGCCCCTCCTCGCCCAGGCTCTTGATGCCGGCGACGTGGCTTGCGTGCAGCTGCGCTTGAAGGACACCAGCGACGCCCTGATCGCGCGCGCGGTGGACACGCTGCGCCCGATCTGCCACGCCCGCGAGGTGGCCCTGATCTTGAACGACCGCCCCGACCTGGCCCGCGACACCGGATGCGACGGGGTCCACGTCGGCCAGGACGATACCCCCTACGAAAAGGCCCGCCGCCTCGTGGGCGAAAACGCCATCGTTGGCGTGAGCTGCCAGGACAGCCGCCACCTTGCCATGATCGCCGGCGAGGCCGGGGCCGACTACGTGGCCTTTGGCGCCTTCTTCCCCACCACGACCAAGGCCGATGCCTCCACCGGGGCCGACCTTGACCTGTTGCGCTGGTGGAGCGACGTCATGGTGGTGCCCTGCGTGGCGATCGGGGGCATCACGCCCGAGAACGCCCGCCCCCTGGTCGAGGCGGGCGCCGACTTCCTGGCCGTGTGCGCCAGCGTCTGGCAGCACGCCGAAGGGCCGGCGGCGGCCGTCAAGGCGTTCAACACCGTTTTCGCCGAGGCGGGCTGAACCAGCCCGGCCTGACCGGCCGGCGACGCGCCAGGGCAACCGTCACCCGGTTGTCCTGGCGCCCCTCGCGCTCAGGCCACCTCGGACTGAACGCGGACCTCGGCCGCCTCGCGCAGGGCGTTCACGAAGTTGTCGCGCCACGCGGCCACGTCCTCGGTCATCACCGAGTGCATCAAGGGCTCGAACCGCCGTTTGCGCTCGGCCAGATCCATGGTCAGGGCGCGGTCCAGGGCGTCGGCCATTTCCTCGCGGCTGAAGGGGTTGACGATCAGGGCTTCCTTCATCTGCAAGGCCGCGCCGGCAAAGCGCGACAGCACGAGAACCCCCGGATCCTCGGGGTCCTGGGCCGCGATGTACTCCTTGGCCACCAGGTTCATCCCGTCGCGCAAGGGGGTGATGAACCCCACCTGGGCGGCGCGGAACATGCCCGCCAGCTCGTCGCGACGGTACGCCCGGTTCACGTAGCGCAGCGGCACCCAATCCACATCGGCATAGCCGCCGTTGATGCGCCCGGCCAGGGCATCGAGCTTGGCGCGCAGGTTCTGATAGGGCCCGACATCGCCCCGGCTCGGGGTGGCGATTTGCAGCATGAAAACGTCGCGCCGGTGACGCACCCGGGTGGCCAGCAGATGCTCGTAGGCCACGAAGCGTTCTTCCAGACCCTTGGAATAATCCAGGCGGTCCACGCCGATGATCATCCGTCGCCCGTTCAAGCTGCGCTCGACCCGCTCGCGGGCGCGGATGCTGTCCGGGGTTTGCAGCATGTCCACGAAGTTGGACGCATCGATGCCAATGGGAAACACGGCGGCGCGGATGGTGCGTCCGAAGCACGACAGCCGGCCATCGGGCAGCACCGTGCCGCCCGCCTCGCGCAGCACGTAGGCCACGAAGGCGTCCAGCCATTCCTCGGTGTGGAAGCCCACGAGATCGTAGGAAAACAGGGCCTCGACCAGGGCGCGGTCGCGAGGCAGGGTGACCAGAAGCTGACGGGCCGGCCAGGGAATATGCAAGAAAAAGCCAAGAGGCCCTTTTACCCCACGCTGACGTAGTTCACGCCCCAACGGAATCAAATGGTAATCGTGCACCCAAACGAAATCGTCGGGGTCGATCAGAGGGCGCACGGTATCGGCGAAGCGGGCATTGACCCGCTGGTATCCCAGATTGAACGAACGATCGTAGGCGGTCAGATCATTTCTGTAATGAAATAAGGGCCACAAGGTCTTGTTGGCGTACCCGTTGTAGTATTCCTGCACATCGGCTTCTTCCAGATCGGTCAGGGCAACCGTGACCCCGTTGCTTTGGTGCATGGAAATCTGGCCGGTGAACTGGGGCACGGATTTGCCGCTCCAGCCGAACCACACCCCGCGATACTCGCGCAAGGCCGCCGCCAGGGCCATGGCCAGCCCCCCGGCCTGGGCCTTGTCGCGAGCCTTGGGCACGGTGACCCGATTGGAAATAACGATCAGACGATTCATCGTACCGCGCTCCACGGCTGACTCAGGGAAACGGCGGCGTTGATCAGGCCGACCAGCGAATAGGTTTGGGGGTAATTGCCCCACAAGGTGCCCGATGCCAGGGCGATATCCTCCGACAGGAGCCCGGCCCGGGTGCGCGCGCCCAAAAGCCGCTCGAACAGGACACGGGCCTTTTCGCGCTGACCACTGCGGGCCAGGGCCTCGATATACCAGAAGGTGCAAATCGTGAACGCCGTGTCGGGAACCCCGAAATCATCGGCGTGGGCGTAGCGCAACATGTGCTCGCCCCGGCCCAGGCGCTGGCCCACCGCTTCCAGCGTGGCCAGGAAGCGGGGGTCCTGGGGGTCGATGAAGCGCACATCGATCATTTGCAGCAAGCTGGCGTCGAGCTGATCGCCGCCAAAGGCCGACACATACGACCCCATGGCCGCATTCCAGGCCTGTTCGCGCACCCGGTCGGCGATGGTATCGGCGCGCTCGCGCCAGAACGCGGCGCGGGTCGGCAGGCCCAGATGGGTGGCGACATTCGCCAGGCGATCGCACGCCGCCCAGCACATGACCGACGAATAGGTGTGAACCTCGGCACGGGTGCGCAGTTCCCACAAGCCCGCGTCGGGCTGATCGTGCAAGGCAAACGCCCATTCGCCGGAGCGTTCCAGGGTCTGGAAGTCGGCCGAGGTGGGGGGACGCAGCAAGCGCTGATCGAAAAAGGCCTGGGCGGTGGACAGCACCACCTGGCCATACACGTCGTGCTGTTTTTGACGGTACGCGTCGTTGCCCACCCGCACCGGGCCCATGGCCCGATAGCCGGGCAGCGAGGCCACTTGCCGTTCGTCGAGAGTGCTTTCCAGATCCAGGCCATAGACCGGCTGCAAGGTGCCGTCGGGCGAGGCGTCTTCCAGGTTGCGCAGGAAGGCCAGGTAGCCTTCCAGCACGTCAACCGCGCCCAGACGGTTCAGGGCCTGCACGACGTAATAGGCATCGCGCAGCCAGCAGTAGCGGTAATCCCAGGTGCGCCCGGTGTTGGGGGCCTCGGGGATCGAGGTGGTGAGCGCCGCGAGCAAGGCGCCGGTTTCCTCGAACCAGCACAGCTTCAGGCCGATGGCGGCGCGGATGACCGCGTCTTGCCATTCCAGGGGCAAGGCGAGGCCGCGCACCCACAAGCGCCAGTCGTTCACGGTCTGGGCGTGCATGCCCTCGACCGCCGCGCCCAGGTCGTCGGCGAAGCTCTCGTCCGGCCCCAGGAAGAAGGCCAGCGGATGCTCGATGCGAAACGGACGCTCCTCCAGCAGGTAGGTGACCGGCGCGTTGGTGGTCAGGCGCATGGTCTGGCCTTCGGCCACGTAGCGAATGTGATTGGACCCCGAGGTGACGCCCACGTTGGCCGCCCCCCAGCGGGTGGTCGGGCGCAGCCGCACCCGCAAGCGGGGCGAGCCCGAGAGTGGCCGCACCAGGCGGGCGAAGGCCACCGGCCGATAGGTGCGCCCGCGTCGGGCGAAGCGAGGACAGAAATCCAGGATCTCAATCGTGGCCCCGGCGTCGTCGCGCAAGACGGTGCGCAAGACGGCGGTGTTGCGCAGGTACCCCTGATCGACGGCGCGCCCGCCCTCGATCGCGATGTCCCACACCCCGCGCGCGCTCGGGTCGCCGGGATCGATGCCCCCCAGCAAGGCGCTGAAAAAAGGGTCGCCGTCGGGCCGGGGCAGGCACGCCCAGACATAGCGGCCCTGGGCATCGATCAAGGCGTTGACGGAACAGTTCCCGATCGGCGACAGGTCCAGGGTTCCCCAGGCAGCCGTGTTCATGGACGACTCCTTTCAGCGCCGGCGGCAAGCCACGCACGCGCGCCGGCCACGTCGGGCAAGAGGAAACAAGCCGCCGTCGGCCGGGGGGCTCCAACGAGGATGCCAAAACCTCCCAGCTCGGCGGCGGCGGCGAGGGCGGGTTCGTCGGTCAGGTCGTCGCCCAGGAACACGGGGCGGGTTCCGGCGAAGGGGGACGCGGCCATGAAAGCGCGCAACGCCTCCCCCTTGTCGGTGCCGGCGGGACGGACCTCGATCACCGAATGACCGGGTTGCAAGACCAGGGCGCCCCGGGCGGCGGCCAGGGCACCGGCCGCCAGGGCTTCGGCGCGCGGGCGCAAGCCGGGATCGTGGCGAAAGTGCAAGGCGATCGCCAGCCCCTTGTCCTCAACCAGCAAGGCGCCGGCCTCGGCGCTCAGACGGGCGCGCAGGTGATCAAGGGCGGCCCTGGCATCGGGCCCCACGACGGGGGACGCCTGTCCCTGGGCCAGCCCCTGACGCTCGGCGCCATGCAGGCCGCCGGCGTGGCGGGCGACGGGTCCCAGGAAACGGTTGAGATCGGCCAGGGGGCGCCCGCTGAGGAACGCCAGGCGTTCCTCCAGTTTTTCGTTCAGCACCGCGAGCAGGGCCAGCAGGGCCGGTTCAACCTCCACCGCGTCGGGGCGGGGCGCGAACTCGACCAGGGTGCCATCGAAATCAAGAAACAGGGAATGCCCCCCGAAAACCAGGGGGGGCGGGGCGGATAGGGGGGGCTTGGGGGTCCCCCTGAAGGGCGAAGACGTTTGTGTGCCGGTCATGCCTCTGTCCGGACCCGGGAGCAAAAGGCCCCCCCGAGTCCCGTTCATGGTGTCGGGGTGAAAACTCCGGTCAGGGGGTCCCAGGGGACCCCGGCGCATTCAGATACGATGGGGCGGGACGCTCTCACAATCAAGCAAAAACATTCACCCGCCTTCCTTCAGCAACAGGAAGGCATCCGGGCCGGGCCTGCACGACACCCCTTCTCCAGAAATAAAAAATTCCACCTCTCCTTTCCATCGCGCCACGAAAAAATTAAAGTATACCGGTACAAATACAAACCAACGCACCCAACTTATACATAGGCAATGAAAATTACATTTGGATATTAAAAAATATTCTTATAGCGGAAAATCAGGCCTCCATGACCGATGACACCCCACAAAAGCATGAGTGCCCCATTTTGAAGCCACCACGGGAAGGACTGCCGAAAGAAAAGACAGCCAAAAAGCGAGGCGGGAAAAACCGCCCGCAAGAAAAAACAGAAATCGAAAAATTATCAAAAGAGCGCATTCCCCCCGCGAAACACAACGGGCCGGGCTCCGTTTCATCAATCATAAATTGATTGTTGCGAGAAAAATATCCTTTGCCTGCCCCGAAAAGCAGGCTCGTCCAGCGGGAGGGCTTCTCAAAAACAGGGGGCCGCAGAACGAAATCGGGCCCGACTCCCGGGCGGTGGATCCGCATTATCTTGACCGCCTTGATCCGGGCCCCTTCGCCCCTCACCCTTTCTCCCTTTCTCCCTTTCTCCCTTTCTCCCTTTCCCCCTTTCCCCCTTTCCCCCTTTCCCCCTCCCCCCGCCCTTGATCAGGCGCGGATCGTTTGAAGATGGAGCGTAAAAATGGAACCCACCCCCAACAACGAAGACACCGCCATCGTGAGCCGCAAGGGCATCTGCCTCATTGTCTACGTTCTATACATCATTGGATTTAGCAATGGATTGACCGCGATCGTTGGCGTTTTCATCGCTCATCTCCAAGACAGAACGTCCTCTCCCCTCGAAAAATCTCATTTTCAATTTCAGATCAGAACGTTCTGGTATGGCCTGCTGATGCTTGCGGTCGGCGCCATGCTTTCCATTGTCATCGTTGGATACGCCATCCTCTTCGCGTGGCTGGTCTGGACACTCTTGCGCTGCGTGAAGGGCCTGCTGCTCTTGAATGAAAACAAGCCGATCGCCGACCCGAACAGCCTGCTGCTTGGCTAGAACATTTTCAGCCGAAATGGGTACCGTTTCGGCGGTTCGAAAATGCGATATTTCAATAAGTTAGAGCGCATTCGCTGATTGATCGGAATGCGCTCCAAGCGAGGCCCCTTGCCCTTCGGCACGGGGCCCGCTCGCGCGTGGGGAGCGCCTGTCAACTTAGGAAAAATAACCGGGGATTAATTTTATACATTTGACCAGAAGCACCATCATGACAAATCCTGTTCCAGGGACACGAACGATAACGCACGTTATTCCGTTCACGATCCAGAATAAATCAACAGATCAGTGTCATGCAGAGAACAGAAATGACAACGGTTCTTCATGCCTTCATCATTGGGCTTTCCTTGATTGTCGCCATCGGAGCGCAAAATGTTTTCATTATCCGGGAAGGGCTGCGAGGCGGATACGTGTATAGCGCGGGCCTGATTTCCGCCTTGTGCGATTGCCTGCTCATCGCGACCGGGATTGTGCTCGTCTCCCGGATTTCCCAACGGATCGAATGGTTCGACGACGTCCTGCGGATCGGGGCCGTGTGTTTTTTGCTGTATTACGCGGGGAACGCCTTCTTCAACGCGCTTCGCAAAGCCCCCGTGGGCTGGGCCCAGGCCGAAGCGGCGCAAGGGCAGGTTCCTGGCAGCCGGAAAAGAACAATCGGGCTGGCCTTCGCGTTCGCGCTCGTCAACCCGCACGTTTATCTCGATACATTTGTCGTGCTGGGGGGCATGGGCGCGGCGCGAGAGGGCATGGAGCGTGTCCTTTTCTGGCTTGGCGCCTCCCTTGCCTCGTTCGTCTGGTTCATGGGAACCGGCCTTCTCTCCAGGAGACTCGCCCCGGTCTTGCAATCGGAGCGATCCGGCCGCCTCCTTGACGGGGCCATCGGAACGATTGTCCTGGTGCTGGCCGGACACCTCCTGATGGGCGTGTGGGAAAAATAGGACGCGCCGTCCGCGCGCGGCTCAGCGCCCCGCCCCGGTCCACAACAAGCTGGCCCGGGCTGCCTTGACCACCGCCCCGCTCAGTTCGTCAAGCAAGGCCGAGGACAGGCGCCTGGCCTGCCAGAACAGCGGAACATCGACGCACAGCCCCGGGATCAACTCGACCAGGGCCCCCTTTTCCAGCAGGCTCCCGACCAGGAGAGCGGGATTCATCCCCCAGCCCATTCCCCCCAGGGACACCTCGACGTAGCCGTGGGTGGACGGCAGCCAGTGGGTGGGGAAGGCCACGTCGTGCCCCACCGCCCGCCGTACCCACTGGTATTGCAGCGTATCCTTCTTGCCGAACACGATCCCGGGCGCCTGGGCCAGGGTGCGCGCATTCACCCCGTCGGCGAAATACCGCTCAAGAAATTCCGGGCTCGCGGTGGCGCGATAGCGCAGCGAGCCCAGGGGCGTGCTGTCACAGCCGGGAATCGGTTTTTCCAGGGTGGTCACCGCCGCCAGGACCTCGCCGCGCCGCAACCCGGTGGCGGTGTGGTCCTGATCCTCCACCGAAAGATCGAGAAGAAACCCCTGCCGTTTCGCGGCGCCCATGGCCGCGTCCAGGAACCATGTGGCGAGGCTGTCGGCATTGGTCGCGATGGGCAGGGTGATCCGGGACTCAAGGGCCTCCTCGCCCCCCAGGCTGGGCATCACCGCGCGCAGCTCTTGTTCCAGCATCGCCACCCGCTCGACGTGGCGGCAGATCTTCCGGCCTTCCTCGGTCGGGGTGCACGGCTGCCCCCGAACGATGAGGACGGCGCCGATCCGCTCCTCAAGCAGGCGGATCCGTTGGGAAACCGCCGACGGGGTGATGTTCAGGACATGCGCCGCGCGCTCGAAACTTCCTTCGCGCACGACGGCGGCCACCGCGAAAAGAGCCGGATATTCGAACATGCCCCCGGCTCCCTTGGTCGCCGTGCCCCGGATGCTTGGCGCGCCGCGCCTTGGACCGGCTCCGGGTGCCATGGTCCAAGCCTTTGTTTTCACGCCTGGCTTATCCGAAAGGCGGTTTTCGCCTTCCCCCGCCAAACCCTAAAAACCCCATTCAGAGGGCGCGCCGCGCGGGTCATGGGGTTTTTCCTTGAATCACAAAGCCTTCGGGAAGAAACTCTTCCCGAAGGCCCGGTGGTGGGGAAGCCCCCTGGAACGCCCGGGCCACGGGCATCCGGCAGGAAGCCTCAAGAAGCGGCGACGCGCACGTGCAAGGCCAGCGCGTCGGCCGGGGTTTCCATCTCCAGACCGTGCGGACTGGTGCGCACGATCGAATCATCCGGAAAACACCAGACGGTGGACGACGAACCATCCTGGGGCTGGGCGATGCGCCGGCCGCCGAAGCCGCGCGCGACCTCCTCGGCCAGCGCCGCTACCGCCGACGGCTCCATGTCCGCCTGCCATGTACTGCCAAAACGGGTTTCCATGGTCAGCGTGAACAGGTTGAGGGCGTGATACGATGTGGGCATAATCGGCATGACTGGCATCTCCTCGTGTCGGAACCCGGGGACCAGACCTCCGGACGCTTCCTCTCGCACCCGGCCTCTTCCCGGCGGGAAACCGCCCGAGACCGATATTGCAGTGCAAAATACCCCAGTCCTGCCGTTCTGACCATGGGATTTCACACAACGAAATGCTTTTTTAATCCCTTCCCCCTGTAAGGGCTAGTCCTGTTTCACTCAGATGACCCATGCGGTTGGGTCGTCCAATTTTCTCGCGCCGAGGCCCCATGAAACCTGATACCCGCCTCACCCACGCCGGCCGCCATCCCGACAAATACGACGGCGTGGTCAACACGCCGGTCTACCGGGCGTCGACGGTCACCTTCCCCACCGTGGGCGAAATGGGCCGACGATTCGCGCACCGGTTCGACACCCCGTACTATGGTCGCTACGGCACGCCGACCACCAACGCCCTGGAAGAAGCGGTGGCCGCCGCCGAGGGCGCGGCGTTTGGCGTTGCCACGGCGTCGGGCATGGGGGCGATTGCCGCGACCTTGCTGGCTGTGCTGGCCCCGGGCGATCACCTGCTGATGGTCGATTCGGTCTACGCGCCTACCCGCAAGTTCTGCGACTCGGCCCTTTCGCGCATGGGGATCACCACCACCTATTACGATCCCCTGGTCGGGGGCGCCATCGCCGATCTGATCACGCCGGCCACCCGTCTGGTCTTCTGCGAGTCGCCGGGATCGCTGACCTTCGAGGTTCAGGATATCCCGGCGATCGCGGCCGCGGCCCACAAGGCCGGCGCCCTGGTGGCCCTGGATAACACCTGGGCCTCGCCCTTGTTCTTCGCCCCCTTCACCAAGGGCGTGGACCTGTCGATCCAGGCGGCGACCAAGTACATTGTCGGGCATTCCGACGCCATGCTGGGCACCATCACCACCAACGAGCGGGCGTTGTACGAACGCCTGAAGGATACCTTGGTGATGTACGGCTATTCCACCGGCTCGGAAGAGGCCTACCTGGGCCTGCGGGGCCTGCGCACCTTGTCCGTGCGCCTGGAACGCCATCAGCGCAATGCCCTGGCCGTCGCCACCTGGCTGGCCGAGCAGCCCGAGGTCGCCCGGGTGTTGCACCCGGCCCTGCCCTCCGATCCCGGCCATGCCCTGTGGGCGCGCGATTTCACCGGGGCCTCGGGCCTGTTCGGGGTGCTGCTGCATCCGGGCACGGCCGAGGGGGTTCCCGCCATGCTCGACGGCATGACCCACTTCGCCATGGGCTTTTCCTGGGGCGGCTATGAAAGCCTGATCCTGCCCACCACGGGTTCGATTCCGCGCACCGCGTGCCCCTGGCCCCACACCGGCCCCAGCCTGCGCTTGCATGTTGGCCTGGAAGACCCGGCCGACCTGATCGCCGATCTGCGCGCCGGGCTGGACCGCCTGGCCTCGACCCCGGAAGGATCCACCTTGTGAATGAAAGCCTGTTCCCCGCCCCCGCCGTCGCGCTCGCGCAGGCCGATGTTCCCGTATGGGAGGCGGTCCGCTTCACGGCCGAGGGGCTGGTCCCCGCCATCGCCCAGCAGCACGACACCGGCGAGGTGCTGATGATGGCGTGGATGACCCGCGAAACCCTGGCCGAGACCCTGACCACCGGCCAGGCGTGCTACTGGTCGCGCTCGCGGGGCAAGCCCTGGCGCAAGGGCGAAACCTCGGGCCAGCGCCAGCGGGTGCTCGACGTGCGGCTGGACTGCGACGGCGATACCCTTTTGCTGCTGGTCGATCAGGACGGCGCCGCCTGCCACACCGGCCGGCGCACCTGCTTTTACCGCGCCGCCGACGCCAGCGGCACGCTCGCGACCCTGACCGAGCCCCTGGTGGACCCCGAGGTGCTGTACGGGCCCGGCGGAGGTCACCCGTGAGCCTGATTCCCGTCACGGTGCTGACCGGGTTCCTGGGCGCGGGCAAAAGCACCGCGCTGAACGCCTTGCTGCACCACCCCGGCCTTGCCGACACCGCCGTGATCGTCAACGAGCTGGGCGACGTGGGTCTCGACCACCTTCTGGTGGAAACCTCATCCGAGGATGTGGTGGTGCTCAACGCCGGGTGCCTGTGCTGCACGCTGCGCGGCGATCTGGTGCGCGCCCTGGGCGACTTGTACGCGCGCATGGTCCGCGACCAGATCCCCGAGTTCCGCCGGGTGGTCATTGAAACCACCGGGCTCGCCGACCCGGCCCCCCTTTTGCACACCCTCATGACCGATCCGCTGATCTCGGCCCGTTACCGGCTGGACGGGGTGGTGACGGTGATCGACGCCGTGCATGCCATGGGCCAGCTCGACCGCCATCCCGAGGCGGTCAAGCAAGCAGCGGTGGCCGACCGGCTGGTGCTCACCAAAACCGACCTGAGCCCGGATCCCCAGGCCCTGGACGCGCTAAAGACCCGCCTGCGCGCCCTCAACCCGGCGGCGCCCCAGCTTGTCGCCACCCATGGGGTTCTGGATCCCGCCCTGGTGCTGGACTGCGGCCTGTTCAGCGTGACCGGCAAGGCCCCCGACGTTGCCCGCTGGCTCAACGCCGAGGCCTACGCCGACACTTCCCACGCCCACGATCATGGGCATGATGGGCATGGGCATGGGCATGGGCATGGGCATAACCATGGACATGGGCACGATCCTGATCACGGGCACCCTCACCATGGGCATGGCCATGGGCACCACCATCATGGGGATGGGGATGGAGGCGACCATGCCCTGTCGCGCCACGACGACCACATCCGCGCCTATGCCCTGTCGTTCGACGCGCCGCTGGCCTGGGACGCGGTGGTGATGGCGCTCGACATGCTGATTGCCAGCCGGGGCGACGACCTGCTGCGCTTCAAGGGGATTCTCGACGTGGCGGGACGCGACCAGCCGATCGCGGTGCACGGCGTGCAGCACATTTTCCACCCCCCCACGCCGCTCCCCGCCTGGCCCGTGGGCCAACCGCGCCGCTCGCACCTGGTGTTCATCACCCGGGGCATCGAACGCGAAACCGTGGAGTCCCTGCTTGATGCCGTCTTGACCGAGGACGACGACGTCCTGCGGTAAAAAAAGCCCCTGGATAAAGAGCGAGCGCCGTGCCCGGGCCGTTGTTCCCGCACGGCGCTTCGAAGCCCTGCCCGCGCCGGCAAAGGCGCCGGACGCGCTGCTGTCGCGTTGTTCGAAAGTGGCCGTGTCCCGTTACGTGGTCCACCAGCGCGCTCACCGCGTTGATCTCCTGGAAAATTGTCCGATGTGATCCGCCTGGAAGGAGCGGTGGTGATGGTTGATGGGGTATGATATTTCCCCGAGGGAACCGTTGCGACTGCCAGAGGGGCCAGCGAAGAGCGATGTCTTGTTACACACAAGATTTGGCGGGCGCGGCACGCCGACACCTGCGGGCGGCCAACGAGCTTTTCACGGCGTCGTCGGCAGGCTCCCAACCCGGGTGCGGGGCGGTCGCGGGATATCTTTATGGGATGTGTGGAGAGTTGGCCGTGAAGGCGATGATGCGAGAGAGCGGCATGAGGCCATTGCCGTCGCAAGATCGCCGCGACGATCCGTACTACGCCCATTTCCCCACCCTTAAATCGCTTCTTCTCGATACCGTCAGCGGACGCAGGGCAGGCGCGCTGCGCCAGATCGCCGAGACGGCCTCCCTGTTTCAAAACTGGGATACCGACATGCGTTATGCCCCGACGGTGGAGATCGAAGCGCGTTGGGTGAAGGCCTGGAAAAACAGCGCCGAGGAGCTGCTTTCTCAAATGGACGCACTCTGATGGCGCCGTTTTTTTTCGACGACGCGCTGGTCCGTCTTGTCGAAACCTTGAGCGAGCGGATTGATCGCGCTTTCGTGGAGGAAGGGGTTGTCCTGCGCGATGCGTCCGGGCGCCTGACTTTCGTGGCCAACCGCCCGGCCCGGGACGAAAGCGAACGCCAGAGCCTTGGGGACGCGCTGATCGCCGCTCTGGGCCCCTACGCCCGTGCCGATCGTCCGATCAGCTTCAAGGGTGATGGGGGTGCCGACCCTGTTCTTGAGTCCCCGGACCGGCTGCCGATCCAGCTCGCAGAGGGGTTCTGCCGGCTGGTCGATCGCCGGATCGTCGGGTCCGGCTGGCTTGACACGCCGCTTGACGAGGCGGTTTTTCCTCCCCGGGTTGTCTTTGCCAGTTTGAAAGGCGGCGTCGGGCGCTCCACCGCCCTTGCCGTCGCGGCGGCGGATCTGGCGCGGCGCAATCGCAATATTCTGATCATTGACCTTGATCTGGAGGCGCCCGGTCTGGGGCACCTTTTGCTGGGTCCGGAGGAGCCCCCCCGGTACGGTGTCCTTGATTATCTGGTCGAAGACGGCCTTGGGGGCGTGCCGGATGCCCTTTTGCCTGATTTCATCGCGTCAAGTCTTCTGACGTCCGCAGGGGGCGGGCGCGTTGATGTCCTGCCCGCCCTGGGACAACGCTCCTTTGATCACCCTGAAAATGTTCTCCCCAAACTCTCCCGGGCCATGCTGGAGGATGTGGGGGACGGCGGCACGCACTCGGTGGCCGAGCAGATCTCGGCCATGATCACGCGGATCACGCGGCGAGAGCAGTACGACGCGGTTTTCATCGACAGCCGCGCGGGCCTCGCGGAACTGGCGGCTCCGGCCGTTTTGGGATTGGGGGCGACGGTGCTGTTGTTCGGCACGGCCCAGCAGCAGACCCTTGAAGGCTATCGGGCCCTTTTCGCGGCCTTGAGACTCCTGGCGCAGCGCGACAAGGATCAGGGGCGTGGCGCCGAGTGGCGGACAAGGCTGCGGCCGGTCTACGCCAAGGCCGGCCTGGACAACCGTGTCGCCGAGCGATTCACCGACGATCTGTACGAGCTTTATTCGGAATACCTCTACGACTCCGAGGAAGACAGCGCGGCGGATTCGGACCCTTTGCGATTCGCCCGGGACGACCCCGAAGCCCCCCATTGGCCGTTGGTGATTCCGTTTAACCAGAGTTTCATCGACTTTGATCCGTGCCGGACGGAAGGGCAGCTGTTGCAGCCCTTCTACGAGCAAACCTATCGATCCTTCCTGTCCGGCCTTGACGCGGCGATGGGCGCGGAGGGAGCACCGAAGGAACCGGAGGCATGACCCCCTTCCAGCCCGATTTCGCCGTGGTGCGTGCCGCCATGGCCTCGTTCGACCCGTCGCCGAGGGTTTCGCCCAACGCCGCGATTTCTGTTGACCAGGCCTTCCTGCCCGAAGGCCATCGCGGCGTGCTTGACCTTCGGCGGCAGTTGGTGGTGGGCAACCGGGGCATGGGAAAAAGCTTCTGGACCCATGCGTTGCTCAACCCGGAGGTCCGCACACGCCTGGCGGACTCTTATGGTCTTCCCCTGCTGGCGAAAACCCACGTTGTTGTCGGCTTCAATGGGTCCGAAAAGATCAATCCGACGGCGCCGACGATCAACGAAATGTCGGCTTTTATGAACCAGGGCGTGGACCCGGAGCGTCTCTGGCAGGCGGTTCTTGTTCGCATCGCTCGTGTTTATCTTCAACCTCAAGCGCCCGGTTCCCTCAGCGAGACAATCGACGCCGTGGGCGCGGATCCAACCTTGTATCCAACCGAGCTGTCTCGGGCGGATGATGCACTGGCCCGCAACGGCGAAACTCTCCTGGTCGTGTTCGATGCGTTGGAACACACCGCCCCTGATTGGGAAGGTATCCTTTCGTTGACTCGGGCTTTGCTGGCCCTGGCTGTCCGGCTTCAGTCCTTCCGTTCGATCCGCGCGAAAATTTTCATGCGGGTCGATCAGTTTTCCAACCAAAGCCTTTTTCGCTTTCCAGACAGCTCCAAGATCCGAAATGATCGCGTCACTCTGATGTGGCGGCCGAGCGAGCTCTATGGGCTGTTGCTGTTCGAGCTTCGCCGCACCGAGGCGTCGCGCCTCCAGTTGGATGGCATCGCCCGCGCCGAGCTTCTCCCCCCTGCCCGTCCCGAAGGATGGACGACCGAGCACTGCCAAACCCGGCTTATCAATGTCCTCGCCGGCGAATTCATGGGGAAGAGTAAAAAGCGCGGAAGGGTCTACACCTGGGTTCCCCTGCACCTGAGCGATGCCGCCGGTACCTGTTCACCCCGCAGCTTTCTGGCCGCCTGGAAGACGGCCGCCGAGCACAATCCTGCCCCGAAGGATCAGGCCGTCGATCACCTGGGGCTGATGGAAGGCGTGCGTTTTGCCTCGGAAAGCCGGTTGGCCGAGCTCAAGGAAGACTATCCCTGGATTGAACCGGCGCTTGACGCGCTGCGCAGACAGCTTGTTCCGATGGAACGCGCGCAGCTTTTCAACTTTTGGTCCGATCAAAATACGATTGTGCAGATCGAAGCCCAGGCCTCATCCGGACCTCGATATACACCAGTCCAGTTCGCGGGCGAGGACAAACTGGTGGCTCTGTTGTCGGCCATGCGCGACGTTGGGGTGATGGAAGAGCGCGCCAACGGCAAGATCAACGTCCCCGACATTTTCCGGGTCGAAGCCAAGATTCTGCGCAAGGGAGGCGTGGCCGTTCCCAAGCGCGCCGGTTAAGGGGGGGTATTTTTATTCCCCGAGGGGTCCCGGGGAGGCGAAGCCTTCCCGGGCCGGGGGTTGGGGGGCGGGAGCCCCCCGGGGCGCAAGCCCCGAACAGGACAACGGGACGCAAGCCCCGAAACAGCGGAGCGACGGGGCCGGAAAAGGCCCCGCCCGAGCCCCGCTCAGTTATCCAAAAAGCTGCGGAGCTTGCGCGAGCGCGACGGGTGCTTGAGCTTGCGCAGCGCCTTGGCTTCGATCTGGCGGATACGTTCGCGGGTCACGCTGAACTGCTGGCCGACTTCTTCCAAGGTGTGGTCGGTGTTCATGCCGATGCCAAAACGCATGCGCAAGACGCGTTCCTCGCGCGGGGTCAGGCTGGCCAGAACGCGGGTGCAGGTTTCGCGCAGGTTGGCGTTGATGGCGGCGTCGAGGGGCTGGATCGCGTTCTTGTCCTCGATGAAGTCGCCCAGGTGGCTGTCTTCCTCGTCGCCGATCGGGGTTTCCAGGCTGATCGGTTCCTTGGCGATCTTCAGGACCTTGCGCACCTTTTCCAGCGGCATCTGGAGCTTTTCCGCCAGTTCCTCGGGCGTCGGCTCGCGGCCGATTTCGTGCAGCATCTGGCGCGAGGTGCGCACCAGCTTGTTGATCGTTTCGATCATGTGCACGGGAATGCGGATGGTGCGGGCCTGGTCGGCGATCGAGCGGGTGATCGCCTGGCGGATCCACCACGTGGCATAGGTCGAGAACTTGTAGCCGCGCCGGTATTCGAACTTGTCCACCGCCTTCATCAGGCCGATGTTGCCTTCCTGGATCAGGTCCAGGAACTGCAATCCGCGATTGGTGTACTTCTTGGCGATCGAGATCACCAGGCGCAAGTTGGCCTCGATCATTTCCTTCTTGGCGCGGCTGGCCTCGCGTTCGCCCTTCTGGACGGTGGAGACGATGCGCCGGAATTCGGGGATGGGCAGCGAGGCGTGCTCGGAAACCTCGGCGATCGAGGCGCGGATTTCCAGGGCATCGGCGGCGTAGCGGGTGGTGAACTCCTTCCACCCCTTGCCCGGCAGGCGGGCCACGTCGTCGAGCCAGGTGGGATCCATTTCCCGACCCATGTAGCGTTCCAGGAACTCGGGGCGCTTGATGCGCGCGCGCTCGGCCAGGCGCAACAGCCGGCCTTCCTGGGCCATGAGCTGCTTGTTGAGCGCGTTGAGCTGTTCAACAAGCTGTTCGATGCGCGCGTTGTTGAGGTGGATTTCCTCCATCAGCGCGATCAGCTCGACCTTCATCTTTTCGTAGCGGCGCTCGACGGCCAGGGGCGGTTCCTCGCCCTTGTGGAGCGCGGCCAGGCGCTGGTCTTGCACCTTCTTGAGCTTGGCGTAGGTGGCGGCCAGACGCTCGAAGGTTTCCAGGACCCGGGGCATCAGCTCCTGTTCCATGGCGGCCAGCGAAACGTTGGTTTCGCCGTCCTCCTCGCCCCCTTCCAGGTCGCCCTCGCCGTTGGCGCCGTTTTCCTCGCCCGTGGCTTCCTCGTCCTCGTCGCCGGGGGTGGCCGGCTTGGCGGGGGCGGTGGTGGCGGGGCTGGTCGTGGCGCCGGGCGCCGCGGGGCGTCGTGGCGCGAGGCCGGGGGGCATCGGGAGTTCCCCGGTGTCGTCCGGGGTATCGGCTCCGGCGCCGTCGGCCTCCTCCTCGCCCTCTTCCAGGTCGGGCTGGCCGGCCTCGCCGTGGCCGTAGGTGGCGTCCAGGTCGATGATATCGCGCAGCAGCATCCGGCCTTCGACCAGGGCGTCGTGCCATTGCAGCACGGCGCGGATGGTCAGCGGGCTTTCGCAGATGCCGCCGATCATCATCTCGCGGCCGGCCTCGATGCGCTTGGCGATGGCGATTTCGCCTTCGCGCGACAGCAGTTCCACCGAGCCCATCTCGCGCAGGTACATGCGCACCGGGTCGTCGGTGCGGCCGATGTCGTCTTCGCTGATGTTGCCCGAGGCGGCGACGTCGCGCCCGCCCTCGTCCTCGTCGGTGGTGGCAACGGCCGAAGCCTCGCCTTCCTCGTCGTCCTCCACCAGGTTGATCCCCATGTCCGACAGCATGGCCATGGTGTCCTCGATCTGTTCCGAGGACACATCGTCCGGAGGCAAGGCGCCATTCAGCTCGTCATACGTGATGTAGCCGCGGTCCTTGCCGCGGGAGACCAGCTTCTTGACCGCGGCATTCATGGAATCCAGCAGCGGACCATCGCCTCCCTCGTCCTGAGGAGTGGTCGCTTCCGCCGTGCTGCCTGCCTTGCTCGCCATACGGTTATCCATCCTTCGCCCGTGTGTGACGGCCCTGGGCCGCCTCCTGTAACGCCTACCCGGTTTCGCCGCCCGGGAGAGACGCCGTTCCCGACCTGACCGGGTCTTCCTCCGGCGCGAGGCCGGTGGACGATGTCCCGTCGGTCCAGATATCCTGCTGCTTGACGGCCAGGAACAGATCCAGGCGATCCTGGGTCGTCTGATCCTTCAGCCGTTCCCCGGCGCGGCGGGACTCCTCTTGGAGGTCGGCGCGGCGGTGGATCCCATATGTATGGTCCCAACCGGCCCGCACCAAGGCCGGATCGGTTGTCTCCCGCGCAAAGCCGGCGTGCACGAACAGCACAGGCCGGAGCACCGTCGCGAGTTCCGCGGCGAAGCCTCCGGCTGTCAGGCGATCTTGCAACCCCTGCCTGTCAAGGGCTTTTTCCGATGCCAGCGTCATTACGACTTCCTGGCGCAACCTGTCAAGAGCAGGCTCGGCGAATGCCATCGCGCCCAGGCGCTCGCCCACGTGGTCGAACAGCCACGGGTGTTGCAGCACGGCGCCCAGCAGAACCATTTCGCGTACCCGCTCGGGGCGCGGCAGAGCGGGCAAGGGCGTGGCGACGGGCGGCAGGGAACGCGGTCCGGCCGGCGCGCGGCCCCGGAAGCCGCCCGATCCCTCGCGCTCGTTCCACCGCCCCGGGCCGGCGGCCCGCGACGGGGAGGCGCGCGGCGTTTCCCGCACCAGGGACCAGAACCGATTGCGCAGCGCGCCCTTGAAATGGTTTTGCACGGTGGGGTCGGCCAGGCGCCCGACAAAGGCATCGATGGCGCCGTCGAGGGCGGCGCGGCGCTCGGGGGTGCCGTCCAGGGGATGGGCCGCGTGCAGCAGCGACCACGCCATTTCCGAAAGCGGCTGGGCCGCGTCCAGCACCCGCGCCAGCGCGGCCTGCCCCCCCTCGCGCGCCAGGTCGTCGGGATCGCGGCCCGGGGGCAGCAGGGCGAAGCGCAGGCCCCGCCCGGGCTTGAGCAACGGAAGGGCGCGTTCCAGGGCGCGGGCGGCGGCGCGCTGACCGGCCCCGTCGCCATCGAAGCACAGCACGGGCTCGGGCGTGGTCTGCCAGAGCAGTTCCATCTGCGCTTCCGTCAGTGCCGTGCCCAGGGGGGCCACCGCGTGGCCCAGCCCGACCCGGGTCAGGGCGATCACGTCCATGTAGCCCTCGGCGACCACAAGGGTGCCCGCCGTGCGCGCCGCCTCGCGGGCCCGGGGCAGGTTGTAGAGGGTTTTTCCCTTGTGGAACAAAGCCGTATCGGGCGAGTTCAGGTACTTGGGCTGCCCGTCGCCCAGCAGGCGCCCGCCAAAGGCCACGATGCGCCCGCCGGCATCGGTGATCGGGAAGATCACGCGGTCGCGAAAGGTATCGTAGGCGGCCCGGCCGTCGCTGGGCCGGGTGAGCAGGCCGAGGTCGATCAGGGCGGCCTCGTCGGTGTCCTCGCGCAGCAAGGCGGCGCGCAGGGCGTTGCCTCCGGGCGCGTAGCCCAGGCGAAACAGCCCGGCAAGATCGGGGGACACGCCGCGCCGCTCCAGGTAGCGGGCGGCCTGCTGCCCCTCGGGACGACGCAGGGCCTGTTCGAAAAACGAGGCGGCCCGGGCCATCAGCTCGCGCCGGGCCGCCTTGCGCCTGCCGGCGTCGCGCGAGTCGTCGGCATCGTGGCCCGAGTCGCGGGGGATCTCCAGCCCGGCCAGGCTGGCCAGGCGATCGACCGCCTCGCGAAACGGCAGGTTGGCCGCGCGCATCTCGAAGGTGATGACGTCGCCATGGGCCCCGCAGCCGAAGCAATGAAAGAACCCCTTGTCGTCGTTGACCGTGAACGACGGAGTCTTTTCGTTGTGGAACGGACATAGACCATGGTGCTCGCGCCCCTTGCGGGTCAGCTTGACCCGCGCGCCGATCACCGACGACAAGGTCAGGCGGGCGCGGAGTTCATCGAGAAAGCTTTCCGGCAGGGCCATGGGGGTGCCTTCGGCACGCGGGGGAGCAGCGGGGGGGGACGGGCGGCGCGAACCGCCCTGGAGTCCGTCAGCTTCGGATTGACGCGGACAGACCGTGGATCCCTTTGTCTGAGTTTGTCTTTTCGGGAAAAGTGGTGCTCCCTTTTCCCGGGCGGACTCTTAGGCCAGGTGCTTCTTGGCCAGGGCGCCGGCGCGCGCCAGATCCATGCGCCCGGCGTAGCGTTCCTTCAAGGCGGCCATCAAACGGCCCATGTCCTTGAGGTTCTGGGCGCCGATCTCGGCCATGGTCGCCGAAACCGCCTGTTCGATCTCGGCTTCGGTCATCTGGGCGGGCAGGAAGCGTTCGATCACCTCGATCTCTTCTTGCTCCTGCTGGGCCAGTTCCAGGCGGCCGCCTTGCTCGTACAAGGCAATGCTTTCACGACGCTGCTTGACCATGGCCTGAAGCATGGCCAGAATCTCGTCATCGCCGATCCCGGCCGGATTGCCGTTGCCCCGTGCGCTGATGTCGCGGTCCTTGAGGGCGGCCAGAATCAGACGCACCGTCGAAAGGGCCCGCTGGTCCTTCTGGCGCATGGCGTCCTTCATGGCCTCGTTGAGGGTGGCTCGCAACATGGTGTCCTCTTCCAAGGTAACGGGAAGCGGCCACGTTACTCCAAAAGCCTTGTCGAGGGAAAGCCCCCTGGTTTCCTATAGTCTTTTGAAAAACAACGTTTTTCTATTTCACGCCGGCCTTGACTTCTCCATATTGTTCGCGTAGAACCCGCCCCGGTCCACACGTTCGGCGCAGTGGATGGCCCGATGGCGCCCGACTTTCGGAAGCACGGGAGCCCACTCGCTTCCTGGGGTTTAAAGTCCCGGGCGGCGCGATGCCATGGCGTCGCGCGAAAAGGGTGGGGGTGCGCCCATACTGTTCCGGGAAGAGAGATGATGAGCACCACCCTGCCCACGCCCCGCCCCCATGGCGCGACCGCCGTTCTGGCCCTGGCCGACGGCTCCCTATACTGGGGACAAGGCGCCGGCGCCGTGGGCGACGTGGTTGGTGAAGTCTGCTTCAACACCGCCATGACCGGCTACCAGGAAGTGTTGACCGATCCTTCCTACGCCGGCCAGATCATCACGTTCTGCTTTCCCCACATTGGCAACGTCGGCACCAACACCGAGGATATCGAGGGCACGGTGCCGGCGGCGCGCGGCTGCATCCTGCGCGCCGAGATCACCGATCCTTCCAACTGGCGTTCCGGCCAGTCTCTCGACGAATGGCTGAAGGCACGCGGTCTCGTGGCCCTGACCGGGATCGACACCCGGCGGCTGACCCGGCGCATCCGCTCGCTGGGCGCGCCCTCGGGCGTGCTCGCGCACGCGCCCGACGGCCAGTTCGACCTTGAAGCCCTGGTTGCCAAGGCGGCCGCTTGGCCCGGGCTCAAGGGCATGGACCTGGCGCGCGAGGTTTCGTGCACCCAGACCTACACCTGGAGCGAAACCAACTGGGCGCTCAAAGGGGGCTACGGGCAGCTCGACGCGCCGCGCTATCACGTGGTGGCGCTCGACTTCGGGGCCAAGCGCAACATCTTGCGCAATCTGGCCGCGCTCGGCTGCAAGGTCACGGTGGTGCCGGCCACGACCAGCGCCGAGGATGTGCTGCGCCACCAGCCCGATGGCATCTTCCTGTCGAACGGCCCCGGCGATCCGGCGGCGACCGGGGAGTACGCGGTGCCGGTGATCAAGACCCTGGTCGAGTCGGGCAAGCCCCTGTTCGGGATCTGCCTGGGCCACCAGATGCTGGCCCTGGCGTTGGGCGCGCGCACCTTCAAGATGGACACCGGCCACCGGGGCGCCAACCACCCGGTCAAGGACCACACCACCGGCAAGGTGGAAATCACCTCGATGAACCATGGCTTCGCCGTGGACCGGGCCACCTTGCCCGCCGGCGTCACCGAAACCCACACCAGCCTGTTCGACGGCGTGCTGGAAGGGCTGGCGGTGGAGGGCCGTCCGGTGTTCTCCGTGCAGTACCATCCCGAGGCCTCGCCCGGCCCGCAGGACAGCCACTATCTGTTCCAGCGCTTCGTCGACCTGATGGCCGCCCAACGCGGCTGACGGATGAAGAACCGGGGGTGGCGCCAGCCGGGCCCGGTTCCTTGTCCTGTCTTGTTCTTCCCCCAGCCGGTCCTCGGGCCGGCTCCACGCCACGGCACCGTCCGTCCCCGGCGGCGGGCGCGACCCGAGGGAAATAGTGATGCCCAGACGCACCGATATCCATAGCATCCTGATTATTGGCGCCGGCCCCATCGTGATCGGGCAGGCGTGCGAGTTCGACTATTCCGGGGCCCAGGCGTGCAAGGCGCTGCGAGCCGAGGGATATCGGGTGATCCTGGTCAATTCCAATCCGGCCACGATCATGACCGATCCGGACACGGCCGACGCCACCTACATCGAGCCGATTACCCCGGAGATGGTCGAGGCGATCATCGAACGCGAACGCCCCGATGCCCTGCTGCCGACCATGGGCGGCCAGACCGCGCTCAACACCGCCATGACCCTGGCCGACCGGGGCGTTTTGGAACGCTTCGGCGTCGAGATGATCGCGGCCCGCCAGGACGTGATCGCCAAGGCCGAGGACCGCTTGCTGTTTCGCGAGGCGATGACCCGCATTGGCCTGGAAAGCCCGCGCAGTGCCCTGGTCCACTCGGTGGACGAGGCGCAGGCGGCGCTGGAGGAAATCGGCCTGCCGGTGATCATCCGCCCCAGCTTCACCCTGGGCGGCCAGGGGGGGGGCATCGCCTTCAACCGCGCCGAGTACGACCGCATCATCGCGAGCGGCCTGGCCGCCTCGCCCATCCGCCAGGTGCTGGTCGAGGAAAGCGTGCTGGGCTGGAAGGAATACGAGATGGAGGTGGTCCGCGACCGCGCGGACAACTGCATCATCGTGTGTTCCATTGAAAACGTCGATCCCATGGGCGTGCACACCGGCGACTCCATTACCGTGGCGCCGGCGCTGACCCTGACCGACAAGGAATACCAGATCATGCGCGATGCCTCGATCGCGTGCCTGCGCGAGATCGGGGTGGAGACGGGCGGCTCGAACGTGCAGTTCGCGGTCAACCCGGAAGACGGGCGCCTGGTGGTCATTGAAATGAACCCCCGGGTGTCGCGCTCGTCGGCGCTGGCGTCGAAGGCCACCGGCTTCCCCATTGCCAAGGTCGCGGCCAAGCTGGCCGTCGGCTACACGCTTGATGAACTGGCGAACGACATCACCGGCGTGACCCCGGCCAGCTTCGAGCCGACCATTGATTACGTGGTCACCAAGCTGCCGCGCTTCACGTTCGAGAAATTCCCCGACACCGAACCGCTGCTCAGCTCGTCGATGAAATCGGTGGGCGAGGCGATGGCGATCGGCCGCACCTTCGCCGAAAGCCTGCAAAAGGGCCTGCGCTCGCTTGACATCGGGCTGAATGGCCTGGACGAAGTCGAGATTCCGGGCGCGGCCGGCACCGATGGCAAGGACGCGATCCGCGCCGCCCTGTCCAAGGCCCGCCCCGACCGCCTGCTGCTGATCGGCCAGGCCTTCCGCCAGGGCTTCACCATCGAGGAAGTGCAGGCCATTTGCCACTATGACCCGTGGTTCCTGGCCCGCCTCAAGGAAATCGTCGACGAGGAAGAGCGCCTGCGCAAGGACGGCCTGCCCACCGACGCCGTCGGCATGCTGCGGGTCAAGAAGATGGGCTTCTCGGATGCCCGCCTGTCGGCGCTGACCGGCAAGAGCCTGACCGAGGTGTCGTTCCGCCGCCAGGTGCTGAACGTGCGCCCGGTGTACAAGCGCATCGACACCTGCGCGGCCGAGTTCGCCTCGCACACGCCTTATCTGTACTCGTGCTACGAGGGCGACGGCGTGAGCCCGGCCGAGTGCGAGGCCGACGTGTCGGACCGCGACAAGGTGATCATCCTGGGCGGTGGTCCCAACCGCATCGGCCAGGGCATCGAGTTCGATTATTGTTGCGTGCATGCCGCCTACGCGCTGTCGGAAGCCGGGTTCGAGACCATCATGGTCAACTGCAACCCGGAAACGGTCTCGACCGACTACGACACCTCGGATCGCCTGTACTTCGAGCCGCTGACTCCCGAGGACGTCATTGAACTGGCGCGCAAGGAGCAGGAAAAGGGCCGCCTGCTGGGCTGCATCGTCCAGTACGGCGGCCAGACCCCCCTGAAGCTGGCCCGCCACCTGGAGGCCGCCGGCCTGCCGGTGCTGGGCACCTCGCCCGATGCCATCGACCTGGCCGAGGACCGCGAGCGCTTCCAGAAGCTGCTGGTCCAGCTGGGCCTGCTGCAACCGCGCAACGGCGTGGCCCTTTCGGTGGAACAGGCCCGCGCCGTGGCGGCCACCATCGGGTATCCGGTGGTCATCCGCCCGTCCAACGTGCTGGGCGGGCGCGCCATGCAGATCGTCCACGACGAAGAGCAGCTCAACACCTTCATGGTCGACGCGGTCAAGGTGTCGGGCACCCAGCCGGTGCTGATCGACGGCTACCTGGCCGGCGCGATCGAGGTGGACGTGGATGCCATCGCCGACGGCGAAACCATCTATGTCGCCGGCATCATGCAGCACATCGAGGAAGCGGGCATCCACTCGGGTGATTCCGCGTGCTCGCTGCCGCCCTATTCGCTGGACGAGGAGATGGTGGCCGAGCTGACCCGCCAGACCGAGCTGCTGGCCCGGGCGCTGTCGGTGCGCGGCCTGATGAACGTGCAGTACGCCATCCAGGGCCGGACCATCTACCTGCTGGAGGTCAACCCGCGGGCCTCGCGCACCGTGCCGTTCGTGGCCAAGGCCACGGGGGTGCCGGTGGCCAAGATCGCGGCCCGGGTCATGGCCGGGGCCCGTCTGGCCGACTTTGGCCTGAAGCCGCCGGTGCTGGCCCACGTGGCGGTGAAGGAAGCCGTGTTCCCGTTCGCGCGCTTCCCCAACGTGGACATCGTGCTCGGCCCCGAGATGAAATCCACGGGCGAGGTCATGGGCATCGACACCACCTTTGCCCGGGCCTACGCCAAGTCGCAGCTGGGCGCCGGCGTCGCCCTGCCCCAGAAGGGGACCGCCTTCCTCAGCGTGCGCGATGCCGACAAGGCGGCCATTTTGCCCATCGCCCGCGATCTGGCCGGCCTGGGCTTTGCCCTGGTCGCGACCAAGGGCACGGCGGCGTTCCTCGAAAGCCAGGGCATGGAGGTCAGCACCGTGAAAAAGGTGCTGGAAGGACGCCCCAGCTGCGTGGATGTGATGCTGAGCGGCGAAATCCACCTGGTGGTGAACACCACCGAGGGGATCCAGTCGCAAAAGGACAGCTTCGACATCCGCCGCACCGCGTTGATGCGCAACATTCCCCACTACACGACGGTGGCGGGTGCCGAGGCGGCGGTCAAGGCCATGACCGCCATTCGTCAGGGGCACCTTGAAGTGGCGCCGTTGCAGGAATATTTTGGGAGCCCGTAACCGGTTTCGACCCGGTACGGAAAATTGGCAGCGCCCCCGGTGGGGCAGACGTCGGCGGACACCGCCCCCCGGCTGGGGGCGGAACCGTCGGCGTTGGGCTGTCCGGCGACCGGCGCGGCCCCGAGGGGTCGGTCTGGCGACATTCTGGTGAAGGCGAGGGTTGCACATCCATGGAAAAAATCCCCATGACCCCGGTCGGACTGGCCCGCCTGGAAGAGGAATTGCGGAACCTGAAGCTGGTGGAGCGGCCGGCGGTGATCGCGGCCATCAGCGAGGCTCGCGAGCATGGCGATCTGTCCGAGAATGCGGAATACCACGCGGCGCGCGAGCGCCAGAGTTTCATCGAGGGGCGCATCAAGGAACTTGAAGATATCGTCAGCCGGGCCGAGGTGATCGACATCACCAAGATGAGCGGCAAGACGGTGCGCTTTGGCGCGACCGTGACCGTGGCCGACGACGACACCGACGAGGAAATGACCTACCAGATCGTGGGCGCCCACGAGGCCAACCTGAAGGAAGGCCGCATCAGCGTGCACTCGCCGATCGCCAAGGCCCTGATCGGCAAGAACCTGGGCGATTCCATCGAGGTGAAGGCGCCGGGTGGCTCGAAGTTCTATGAAGTGGTGGCGGTCAAGTTCGGCTGATCCCCCCCGCCCTTTTTTCTGAAAAAAAGGGCTTGCACGGGCCCGGCGGAGTGCGTATAAACCCGTCCTCCGCCGCACCGCTGTCCCCATCGTCTAGCGGTCCAGGACGTCAGCCTCTCACGCTGAAAACAGGGGTTCGATTCCCCTTGGGGACGCCAGTGCCTTCTGCCCGCTCAGGTCGGGCAGACACCACGCCAGAAACACCCCATGCCTTGGGTGTTGCCTTGATGGCGGCGGACTGACACTCTTCATTCCATACGGTTCCGATCTGATGCTGTCATGGCTTCGGGTCGTTTTTTCGCGTTTGCATCACGACGGAAAAAGACCGCCCGAGGGGCCGGGCTTCCATCGGTTCGGACCGTGGCTAAAATCAACCTTGGTTGGCATCGAGCCGGACGGTATACCTGATCCATGATAAAGCGGCTGTATATTCATAACTTCAAATGTTTTCAAAACTTCGAGCTCAATCTCGGAGGGAAATCTTCCGCGCTGTTGATCGGGCCGAACGGCGCGGGCAAAACGACCGTTGGAAGGGCGCTGGAAATTTTCCAGAAAATCGCTCGGGGGACCAATCGGGTCGGGGATATCCTCTCGCCCGACGATCTCCCTCGTGGACATGAATCAGATTTCCTTCGGCTTGAGATCGAAGCTGAAATTGATTCGGAGACCTACCTCTACGCGGTTGCCTTTGAATACCCGAATGGGTTTCGGGAACTTCGTATCGCCGAAGAAAAACTTTCGGTGGGCGGGCGAGATTTTTTTACTCGGGTCCTTGCGCAGGTAAAGGTTTCCAAGGGGGGGGCAAGCGAAGAATCAGCTTTTGGTATTGACTGGCATATGGTGGCGCTCCCCATCATTCAATACAGGGGAAGCAAGGATCACATTTCAATTTTCAAGGAGTGGCTTGCCAATGCCTTGATTCTTCGTCCCATTCCCCAACTTGCAAAAGGAATTTCCAACAGCGAAACACTTCACCCAGACCCGGAATTGAAAAATTTCGGAGAATGGTTCTCAGGACTCTTGCTATCCGCGCCTTCGAGCTATGGACATATGGATTCTTATCTCAAAGAAGTCATGCTGGATTTCCAAGCGATAAGAAACAAAGGAATTGATCGGACGGGACGAGAAATCAGGGTGGATTTTTCCTCTTATGAGGGTAACGCAAATTTTTCTTTTGAAGAACTCTCTGATGGAGAAAAGTGTTTTTTATTTTTTGCCATGGTCATTGCGTCCAATCGCGCCAATGGGCCTCTGTTCTGTTATTGGGACGAACCCGATACGCATCTTGCGTCTTGGGAAATCGGCCCCTCCATCATGGCGCTCCGTCAGGCTTTTCGTGACAAAGGCCAACTTCTCGTCGCTTCCCATAACCCCGAAGTGATCAGGCATTTTTCCGACGACAACACCGTGGTCCTCAGTCGTCGCAGCCATCGCGATCCGACCAGGGTGCGCATGCTGGAGGAATACAGGGAATCAGGGGAGATCCAGGGCAATTTCATTGACGCCCTGGTGCGAGGAGATGTGTTCTGATGGCCGTCAACAAGGAAAAACCTCATCTGGTTGTTCTTCCGGAAGACGATGCGGATCGTCAACTCGCCAACGGCTTCGCACTTGAAATAGACAGTCGGCAAATTATGATTTTACCTATTTCTGAGGGATGGTCCCGTGCCCGAGAGGATTTCAAGGGTAAGGAAGAAGAAAAGATGAAAAAATACCAAGGGAGGCATGTGGTTATTCTCATCGATTTTGATGAACAGGGTGACGATCGCTACAATGCTGTTTGGGACGAGGTTTCGGAAGAGGTCAGGGATCGAACTTTTATTATCGGGCCTCGCAAGGACCCTCAACAATTAAAAAGGGCCTTGAGCTCTGAATCCCTGGAAAATATTGGACGGAAACTGGCTCGCGACTGTCGAGATGGAACCAGGAGCGTGTGGAATCATCCAGAAATCGCTCACAACGCAAAAGAGCTGGATAGATTTTGCCCCGCCGCAAGAAGAATTTTATTTGGATAGTCGTAGTATTTTTTGTTTTCCAAAGCATTTTCAGCCGAAATGGGTACCGTTTCGGCGGTTCGAAAATGCGATAGTTCAATAAGTTAAAGCGCATTCATTGATCCAGCCTGATCAGAATGCGCTCTAAAATTTTTAATGCATTGAGAGGGCAAGGTAAGGCGCTGCAACGCGCTCATCCCTGATGAGAACGGCGCCACAGATCGTTGTCGCCTCCAGCCTTTCGCTCAGAACCGGGGAATCAGGCGTTCGATGTAGGCCTTGTCGGGAGCCGGACGGGCGGGATCGTTGGCGCGGCGGTGCAGTTCGTCGAGGATTTCGCGCGCGCGCTGGGTGGCGGAAGCGTCGGGCACGTTCACATCCTGGCCCGGGCCCAGGCCGCTGCCTTGGCCACCCCGAGGAATCGGGCCGGGCAGACCGGCCCCCATGCCCGTCGGCAGGGCCGGGCCCAGCATGCGCGACAGCGCCGCCAGGGCGGCGGCGTGGTCCTGGGTCAGACGGTCCAGGGCCTTGCGCTGAGCGTGCATCGCTTCGTCCAGGGCGTCCGCCTTCAGCGCTCCGGCGGCATCGTCCATGGCCAGCGCCGCCTCGCCCAGGGAACGGGGCAGGACCCCCGATTGTTCCGCGAGCGTTCCCAGAAGCCCTTCGGCCCGGCGCGCCAGCTCTTCCTGGCGTCCGGTCAGGGTCGCCCGGGTGGCCTGAGGCGCCTTGGGGGGCTCCTGCGCGGATTGAGGCGCGTTGCCCCGGTGTTGTCCGCCACGGCTCCCGTGCTCCGAAGAGGGCGCCGGAGGGGAAGAAGGACGCTCGGCCCGGGGCTCCTCGTTCGGCTCGGGATCCGAGGGACGCCAGGGCGGCACGGTCAGGGTCTCGGGCGGCCAGCCACCAAAGGAGTCGGGCAGGCCCAGGCCGGGCAGCGTGTCCAGGGTTTGGGTCCCCGGCGGCGGCACCGGGCCGCCGCTGGCCTGGGCATGGCGGAAGGTATCGTCCAGCACCGCTTCCTGATCGCGGCGCAGGGCTTCCAGGGCGCGGGCCTCGGCGGCCTTGTCGCGCAGGGCCTGGAGCGCCTCGGCCGAGGGAGGGGTGCCCGACAGGCCTTCCATCATCCGGTCCAGGCGGGCCAGCAGATCGCGCACCGCCTCGCGGGCCCCCAGGCGGTTCAAGGTCCGCAGTTCCTCCAGCATCCGCCCCAGGTCGGTAGCGTCCTGGCTGGCGCCCAGCGCGCGGCGCAGGCTGCCATCGGGGTCGATTTCGGCCAGGGTCCGGGCCAGGGTATCCAAGGTCCGGGCCAGCACCGCTTGCATGTCGCGCACCAGCTGGTCCACGTCCTCTTGCGACAGGGATTCGCCCTGGGCCTCGCGCAGGCGGTCGCGCACGCTGTCGAGATCGGCGTTGAGGCGGGCACTGTCGCCGTCTTCCAGGCGCACGGCGGCTTCCCATAGCAAGGCGCGCACCCGTTCGATGTCGGCGTCCCGGCCCCAGTTGGCGAGGTGAGCCCGGGCCGCGCGCACGGCCAGGAAGATCACGGTAAGGTTATCGAAGGCTTCGGGGCGGGTGCTCAGGGCATCCAGGCTTGCCACCACCCGGGGCAAGGTGCCGGGATCCTCGGTCAGGCGGTCGCGCTCGGCGATCAGGGCGCGGGCCACGGGATGGGAGAAGGCGCGCCGGGGCAAGGTCACGGTCTCGGCCGGGCCGGTGGTGCGCTGGCCCAGGGCATCCTCGGCCCAGGGCGTGGCCTGGACCTCGCGTCCGGCCCACCGGTGGGCGGTCAGGTCGGGCTGGGCACGCACCGTCGCGGCGCGGGGCGCCGGGCCGGGAAGGGGCAGGTCGACCGTGAACGGCGCGCGGGGATCGCTGTGGCGCGGCACCACCGGCTGAAGGGAAACACCGGCCGCGACCACGCCGTGGTCGTCGCTCACCGACACGCTGAACGCGAGACGCCCGCGTCCTTCCGGCGCGGGGGGACGGGTGAACACCACCCCCGGCGGGTGATCGGGATCGACCACCAGCACCCGGTCCAGGATTCGGTGGCCGTTGGCTTTCACGCTCAGCTGGCCGCCTTCCCCGATCACGAGGGTGCCGCGCAAGGTGCGCGGATCAAGGGGAGAAAGGGCGGTTTCCTGGCCACCGGCTTCCAGGCGGGCGGTGTCGGCCGCGCCATGCAGCAAGGCCAGGACCGTGGTCCCCTGGGGCACGCGCACGGGGGCCGACGGATCATCGGTCGGGGCCGGACGGGCGCTGTCGAGCGAAAGCGGCGGCAGGCCGGTGTACTCGGGGGGCGTCAGCCACACCCGCGCGACCAGGGCATCCCCGGGGGCACCCAGCCGGGGCGTGAGGAAGGCCAGCAGGCGCGCGGGCCCTTCCCCGCCGCTGGCGGCGATCGCCACCACCAGCGCCAGCACCGGCACCGCGCGCACGGCCCGGGGATCGCGCTCGGCCAGCAGCGGGTCGGGGGGACGGGGCCGCAAGGTGCGCGCGGCGGCGCGGGCCTGCAGGCGGTGCTGGCGCCACAACGCGCGGCTCAGGGGATCGTCGCGCCCCAGGGCCAGGCGGTCGGCGGCGGCCGTGAGCACCCGGTGGCGGCCCAGCGCGCCGCCTTGCTCCAGACGGCGGCCGGCGTCGGCGGCCCGCGGCACGCTGAAGCGGCGCAGGCCCAGGCGCAGGGCGAGCCCCAGGGCGAGCCCCAGCAAGACCAGCACCCCCACCTGGATCCAGGCGGGGAGCGCCAGGGTAAGCCCCGAAAGCCCGAGCGCGAGGCCGCCCAGGACCAGGCTGGCGGCGGGCCAGAACGCCAGCACCAGCCGTTCCCACGCCAGGGCCAGCCAGCTGAGGATCAGCCAGCGGCGCGCGACCGGAAGGGGGGCCCGAAAGGGCGGCAAACGAGGCACCATCGGGATTCCTTTTCGCCGAAGGGGCGGAAACTGGCGCAAGGGGCCCAGGGCCGCCCGCCACTATAGCCGTTTCCGGGCCGTTTGCGGAACGGGCTTGTCGGCGCGGCCCCGTCCCTTTTGGGGTAACCGGGGGGACGATTGGCCCACTGGCCCTTGGGGCGCGCGTTGACACGACAAGCGCCCCGTCTTATCTCTTCGCTCCACGGTGCCGGCCTGCCGGTCGGCCGCGTTGCTGTCCGCCCCGATCCCTTCTGACCATTTCCCGAGGCATTTCATGTTCGGCGCCATCGCCCGGCGGCTTTTCGGAACCGCGAACGACCGGATCCTCAAGGGTCTTCACAAGTCCGTTGCCGCCATCAACGCCCTGGAGCCCGAGCTGGAGGCCCTGACCGACGAGGCCTTGCGCGCGCGCACCGACTGGTTCAAGCAGCGCCTGGCCGACGGCGAAACCCTCGACGACCTGCTGGTCGAGGCCTTCGCCACCGTGCGCGAGGGCGCCCGGCGCGCGCTGGGGCAACGCCCGTTCGATGTCCAGCTGATGGGCGGCATCGTCTTGCACCAGGGCCGCATCGCCGAGATGCGCACCGGCGAAGGCAAGACCCTGGTCGCGACCTTGCCCGTGTACCTGAACGCGCTCACCGGCAAGGGCGTGCACGTGGTCACGGTCAACGACTACCTGGCCAAGCGTGATGCCACCTGGATGGGGCAGGTCTACCGCTTCCTGGGCCTGAGCGTGGGCGTGATCGTCAACGAACTGACCGACGCCGAGCGCCAGGCCGCCTATGCCTGCGACGTGACCTACGGCACCAACAACGAACTGGGCTTCGACTACCTGCGCGACAACATGAAGCACCGGCTGGAGGACATGGTCCAGCGGCCGTTCCATTATGCCATCGTCGACGAAGTCGACTCGATCCTGATCGACGAGGCGCGCACGCCCCTGATCATCTCGGGGCTGGCCGAGGACAGCTCGGCGCTGTACCGGGCGGTCAACGAACTGATCCCCCACCTGGTGCCCGAGGATTACGAGCGCGACGAAAAGGCCCGCTCGGTGACCTTCACCGACGAGGGCTCGGAGCATATCGAGGAGCTGTTGCGCCAGTCGGGCCTGCTGGCCGAGGGCAGCTTGTACGAGGCGCGCAACGTCACCGCCTTGCACCACGCCACCCAGGCCCTGCGCGCCCACACCTTGTTTGATCGCGACGTGCATTACATGGTGCGCGCCGGCAAGGTGGTGATCATCGACGAGTTCACCGGCCGTGCCATGGAAGGCCGCCGCTTCTCGGATGGCCTGCACCAGGCCCTGGAAGCCAAGGAAGGGGTGGAAATCCGCCCCGAGAACCAGACCCTGGCCTCGATCACCTTCCAGAACTATTTCCGCATGTATCCGCGCCTGGCCGGCATGACCGGCACGGCCTTGACCGAGGCCGGCGAGTTCCAGGAAATCTACGGGCTTCAGGTGGTCGATATCCCGACCAACCGCCCGATGCAGCGCCAGGACCACGACGACGAGGTCTACCGCACCGCGACCGAGAAATTCGACGCCATCGTGACCTTGATCGGGGAATGCCACGGGCGCGGCCAGCCGGTTCTGGTGGGCACGACCTCGATCGAAAAGTCGGAATACCTGGCCGACCTGCTGCGCAAGAAGACCAAGATCAAGCCCCAGGTCCTGAACGCGCGCTATCACGAGCAGGAAGCCTACATCGTGGCCCAGGCCGGCGTGCCGGGCGCGGTGACCATTGCCACCAACATGGCCGGGCGCGGCACCGATATCCAGTTGGGCGGCAATCTCGACATGCGCGTGGCCGCCGAGGTGCCCGAGGATCTCCCCGAGGCCGAGCGCGCCTCGCGCATCGAGGCGATTCGCCTGGATATCGAGGCCCGCAAGGAAGAGGCCCTGAAGGCCGGCGGCCTGTACGTGATCGGCACCGAACGCCACGAAAGCCGGCGCATCGACAACCAGCTGCGCGGCCGCTCGGGGCGCCAGGGCGACCCGGGGGCGTCGCTGTTCTTCCTGTCCCTGGACGACGACCTGATGCGCATTTTCGGCACCGACCGCATGGAAGGCATGCTGCGCAAGTTGGGTTTGAAGGATGGCGAGGCCATCGTCCATCCGTGGGTCAACAAGGCCCTGGAAAAAGCCCAGCAGAAGGTCGAGGCCCGCAACTTCGAGATCCGCAAGAACCTGCTGAAGTTCGACGACGTGATGAACGACCAGCGCAAGGTCGTGTACGAGCAGCGCCGCGAACTGATGATGGCCACGGACGTGTCCGAGACCCTGGCCGCCATGCGCCACGAAGTGATCGAGGACATGGTGCATGCGCACATGCCGCCCAAGGCGATGCCCGAGGCCTGGGATACCGAGGGCCTGACCGAGCAGGTCAAGGCCGTTCTGGGCCTGGACCTGCCGCTCGCCGAATGGGCGGCCGAGGAAGGCATCGCCA
This sequence comes from Pararhodospirillum oryzae, assembly GCF_007992075.1. Taxonomy (GTDB): domain Bacteria; phylum Pseudomonadota; class Alphaproteobacteria; order Rhodospirillales; family Rhodospirillaceae; genus Pararhodospirillum; species Pararhodospirillum oryzae. The sequence continues at coordinate 28,176 of NZ_BJZO01000006.1, read as the reverse complement.
ACGAAGAGGTGCTCGATCGCCTGGTGCGCGCGTCCTCCATTCACCTCGCGGAACGCGCGGCCGACTATGGCCCCGAGGTCATGCGCTCGATCGAAAAGAGCCTGCTCTTGCAAATCCTCGATGCCCTTTGGAAGGAGCATCTGCTTCACCTGGAGCACCTGCGCCAGGGCATTTCGCTGCGTGCCTACGGTCAGCGCGACCCGCTCAATGAATACAAGTCCGAAGCGTTCACCCTCTTCCAGACCATGCTTTCCGACCTGCGCGAGCGGGTGACGGCGGTCATGTCGCACATTCAGCTGCGCGTCGAGCCCCCCATGGAAGGCGAGGAAGCCCCGATTGCCTCCGAGCCCGCTCCGCCGCCGCCCGCGCCGTCCCCGGCGGGGGGACCGGAAGCCTGGGGCAAGGTTTCGCGCAACGATCCGTGCCCGTGCGGTTCGGGCAAGAAATACAAGCACTGCCACGGCGCCTTGCGCTGAGCAAACCCCGTGACGGGAGAGGGCCGGAAAACGCCCTCTCTTCACGGATCACCTTCCGGAGCGCATTCCGATCCACTGGATCAGCGAATGCGCTCTTTTTTTATGCGTGATTCGCCCGACCAGCGGGTCCGGTTCTCCCTGACAGGCCTCCCTTCAAGGCCTTTGCCGTCCTTCGGACAGGCTCCCCGACCTGGGACGGCTCGATGCGCCCGTGGCCGGTGATCCTCGTCCCGACGGCGTGCGGCGGGCCCTGGCCATCTTGGATAACCACGGCCCCGCAGAGCGCTCTTGCCGTTTTTGCGCATGAATAATTCTCATGGAAAAAGATGGGGGATTTTTGCAATGCAAGGGATTTCAGCCTCATAGCCGACGCCCGGCCCCTATCACTCTAGTTATTCGATAGGTTGATAATTTTTCGTTCTTGACCGCCTCTCCGACCTGCTCCTAGGCTCCCTCTTGTCCGGCCCCCGAGCCGGGTTGCCGACAGGAGTGCCCGCCGTGATCAGAACCCAGGCCCTGACCAAAACCTTCACCGTCGCTTCCAGGCCGCTTGAGGTGCTCAAGGGGGTTTCGCTGTCGATCGACGCCGGCGCGATTCACGGAATCATTGGCCGGTCGGGGGCGGGCAAAAGCACCCTGGTGCGCTGCCTCAATCTTCTGGAGCGCCCGACCAGCGGGCAGGTGTGGGTCGGCGACGAGGAGCTGACCGCCCTTGATCCGGCCGGCTTGCGCGCGGCCCGTCATCGGATCGGAATGATTTTCCAGCACTTCAATCTGTGGTCCTCGCGCACCGTGGCCGACAACATCGCCCTGCCGCTGGAGCTCTCCGGCTGGGCGCGCCCCGAACGGCGCCGTCGGGTGGCCGAACTGCTGGATCTGGTCGGGCTGGCCGACAAGGCCAACGCCTATCCCTCGGCGCTGTCGGGGGGACAAAAGCAGCGCGTGGGCATTGCCCGGGCCCTGGCCACCCGCCCCTCGGTGTTGCTGTGCGACGAGGCGACCTCGGCCCTGGATCCCGAAACCACCCAGGCCATCTTGGAACTGCTGCGCACCATCAACCGGACCTTCAAGCTGACCATGGTCCTCATCACCCACGAAATGGCGGTGGTGCGGACCCTGGCCGACCGGGTGTCGGTGCTTGATCAGGGATCGGTGATCGAGGAGGGGCGGACGTTCGAGGTGTTCACCCGCCCCCGGACCGCGCTCACCCGCTCGTTCGTGAACGAAGGGCTGGAACACGATCTGCCCCCCGACCTGCGCGCGCGCCTGCGCCCGGCGGGATCCGAGGGCAACACCGGCCCCGAGGTCTGGCACATCACCTTCACCGGCCCGGCCGCCAACACGCCCGTGATGAGCGAGCTGGTCCAGCGGTTCGGCCTTTCGCTCAACATCTTGCACGGGCGCATCGAAACCATTCAGGACAAGCCGTTCGGCCAGCTGGTGGTCGAGGCCGACGGTCCGCCCGCCGCCCGCGCCGCCGCCCTCGCGGCCTTGTCGCACAAAAATCTGTCCACGGAGGTTCTGGGCCATGTCATCGCCCCTGCTCACGCTGCTGCCTGAGGCCCTTGGCGAAACCCTGGTCATGGTTGGCGTGTCGGCCGGGGCCTCGGCGCTCCTCGGCATTCCGCTTGGCATCGTGCTGCGCCTCACCGACCGCCACCAGATCCTGGCCCGCCCGCTGCTCAACCGGGTTCTGGGCGCCCTGGTCAACGCCACCCGCTCGACGCCGTTCATCATTCTGATGGTCGCCCTGATCCCCTTCACCCGCCTGGTGGTGGGAACCTCGATCGGCACGGCCGCCGCCACCGTGCCGCTGATCGTCGTCTCCATCCCGTTCGTGGCCCGTCTGGTGGAAGCGGCGCTGCGCGAGGTTGATCCCGGCATTGTCGAGGCGGCCCAGGCCATGGGCGCGACCCCGTTCCAGATCGTGGTCAAGGGCCTGCTGCCCGAAGCCCTGCCCGGCATCGCCGCCGGCCTGACCCTGACCGTGGTCAGCCTGATCGGCTACTCGGCGATGGCGGGCGCGGTCGGCGGCGGCGGCCTGGGCGACCTGGGCATCCGCTACGGCTACCAGCGCTTCCAGGCCGAGGTCATGGGCGGCGTCGTGGTGGTCCTGATCGCCCTGGTCTCCCTGGTTCAGGCCGCCGGCGACCGCCTGGTGCGCCGCCTCGACCACCGGGCCCGCCCCCCGGCTTGAGCGCGCCCCGGCCTCTCCCTTCTCCCCCTTTCCCTTCCCTGTTCGCGCGTCCCGGCTCCCGTGCTGGTGAGCCGACGCCCTCCCCTTGCCTGGAGTCCGCCCGCCATGAACGCCCTGAGCCCCCTCTCGCGGTCCGCCACGACCGCCCCCAAGCGTCCCGATGCAAGCTCGCCCTACTGGGACGAGGCGCTGGAAACCCGCCCTCGCGAGCAGTGGGACGCCCACACCCTGGCCCTGTTGCAGGCCCACCTGCGCCACGCCTACGACAACGCCCCCTATTACCGGCGGACCTTCGACGCCGCCGGGGTGCGGCCCGAGGACCTGCGCACCCTTGAGGACCTGCGCGCCTTTCCCACCGTGAACAAGAGCATCCTGCGCGAGCGCCAGCTGGCGGTGCCCTTGCTGGGCGATCTTGCCGCCGTGCCCGAGGACGACGTGGTGTATGTGTCGGCCTCGTCGGGATCGACAGGGGTGCCTACCCTCTCGCCGTTCACCGCCCGCGATTTCGACGAATGGATTGACTTCGAGGCGCGGCTGTTCTGGTCCTCGGGGCTGCGTCCCAGCGACCGCTATGCCCACTCCCTGAACTTCTCGTTGTTCGTGGGGGGGCCGTGCGTGCTGGGGGCCCAGAAGCTCGGCGCCTTGTCGATCCACGCCGGCACCGTGCCTTCCGAGCGGTTGTTGGCGATCTTGCGCCAGTTCCAGGCCACCGCCTTGTGGACCACGCCGTCGTATGCCTGGTACCTGGGCGAAACCGCCGAGAAGGCCGGGATCGATCCGCGCCGCGACCTTGCCGTGAAGCGCCTGTTCGTGGCCGGGGAGCCGGGCGGGTCGATCCCCGAAACCCGCCAGCGGATCGAGGACCTGTGGGGAGCAAAGGTCTACGACTACTACGGCCTGTCGGACATCTTCGGGGCCTGCGCCGGGATGTGCGAGGAGCGCCACGGCCTGCACTGGGCCGAGGACCATATCCATGTCGAGGTGCTCGATCCCCACACCGGCCAGCCGGTGGCCGAGGGCGAGCGCGGCGAAATGGTGCTGACCACGCTGCGCAAGCAGGCCCGCCCGCTGATCCGCTTTCGCACCGGCGACATCGTGTCGTTCACCACAGAGCGCTGCGCGTGCGGCCGGACCTCGAAGCGGCTTTTGGGCGTTCACGGCCGGGTCGACGACATGATCATCATCCGGGGCGTTAACCTGTTCCCCAGCGATGTCGAGGCCCTGGTGCGCAAGGACCCCGGCCTGACCGGCGAATACCGCCTGGTGATCGAGCGCGAGAACCACCTGGATGCCCTGACCATCGAGGTCGAGCACCGCCCGGACGCCCGCGAATCGATCGACACCCTGGCCGGACGCCTGAAGGGCACGCTCAAGGCCACCACCGGGGTCGGTGCCCGGGTCGTGGTGCTGCCGCCCGACACCTTGCCGCGCGCCACCCACAAGGCCAAGCGCATCGACGACCGCCGGGGCGCCGTGTGGACCGCCTGAGCCCCACCCTTCCCCGCTCCCGAACCGGACTGGACCTTGCCGTCATGAAAACCCTGATCAAAACCGCCGTGGTCGCGCTCGGCCTCGCCCTGCCCTCCCTCGGGGCCCACGCCGCCCAGCCCCTCACCGTGGGCGTTTCGGCCGGCCCCTACGCCGAAATCCTGGAATACGTGGGCCACCTGTACGAACAGCAAGAAGGCATCCCGGTGAAGGTGGTCGAGTTCGCCGACTACACCTTGCCCAACGCCGCCCTGGCCCAGGGCGACATCGATTTCAACAACTTCCAGCACAAGCCCTATCTGGAAAACCAGATCCGCGCCCGGGGCTACGATCTCAGCGCGGTCGAGCCCAGCATCGTGGTGCCGCTCGGCCTTTATTCCAAGGGGCTGACGCGCCTGGAGGACCTGCCTCAGGGCGCCCAGGTCGCCATTCCCAACGACCCGTCGAACGGCGCGCGCGCCCTTCTCTTGCTCCAGCAAGCCGGGCTCCTGAGCCTTGATCCGGGCCGGGGCGTGGACGTGAGCGTGGCCGACATCACCGGCAATCCGCGCGACCTCAAGATCCGCGAGATCGACGCCGCCCAGTTGCCCCGCGCCCTCGACGACGTGCCCCTCGCCGCCGTGCCGCTCAACTACGCCCTCGCCGCGAAGCTCGATCCCAAGAGCGCCCTGGTCCGGGAGGGAGCGGATTCGCCCTGGGGCCTGTGGTTCGTCACCCGCACCGCCGACCGCGAGGAGCCGCGCATCCGCAAGTTCATCGCGCTCTATCGCAGCGCCCCGGTGCGCGACTTCATCCTGACCCGCTTCGAAGGCTCGATCCTGCCCACCTGGTAAGCACTTTTTCCTTTCACCGACGTCCCCCACGCGCCCCCGCCTGCCTTGTGCCGGCGGGGGCGTTGCATGAGCACCCGGTGCGCGCCCCCCGGGCCGCCAGCTCCCGGCCGAAAGGGCGCGGCCTTGGGCGGTTGCCTACTCTTTGGGCGCCAGGGGTTTCACCCCCGCCCCAAGACCCGCTCTTTCCCGGGGCTTTTCCCGCGTTCAAGGGTTGGCACGAGTTTTGTATACTCATCAGGCATGGGTAACCCTGCCGGTTTTTCTCGCCGGTCGGACCAACACCGCGAGCCTCCGCCCGGTACTCCCTGGAGGCCCTTGCACTTAAGGAGTGACCATGAAATTCGTTATGGCGATCATAAAGCCCTTCAAGCTGGACGAGGTCCGCGAAGCCCTCGGCACCCTGGGCATCCAGGGCATGACGGTGACGGAGGTCAAGGGATTCGGCCGCCAGAAAGGGCAGACCGAGGTTTATCGCGGTGCTGAATACGTGGTGAACTTCCTGCCCAAAGTGAAGATCGAACTGGCCGTGCCCGATGCCCTGGTGGCGCAGGTGGTGGAGGCCATTCAGGCCGCCGCCCAGACGGGCAAGATCGGCGACGGCAAGATCTTCGTCTTCAACCTGAACGAAACCGTGCGCATCCGCACCGGCGAGCGTGGCGACGAGGCGCTCTGAGCTTCCCGCGGGAGGCCGGGACTGACCGTGGTTTAGGCAAATCTTCAGTATTCCGCCTTTCTCATGGGCAGACCCTCCCGGTGTCGGGAACCGTCTCCCGCCTTGCCCCTTCACCCGACGGATCGGCCCGCTTTCAAGAGACAAGGGACCATGATCAAAAAACTCGGACTGACCACCACGGCTCTGGTCGCCGCCCTGGCGCCGGTGGCCGCCTTCGCCCAGGATGCCGCCCCGGAGCTCAATTCCGGTGACACCGCGTGGATGATGACTTCCACCGCGCTGGTGCTGCTGATGACCATCCCCGGCGTTGCCCTGTTCTATGCCGGCATGGTGCGCAAGAAGAACGTGCTCGCCACCATGATGCAGAGCTTCGCCATCTGCGCCCTGGTCACCGTGATCTGGATGGTCGCCGGCTACTCGCTGGCCTTCGGAACAGGCAATGCCATCATCGGCGACCTGTCCAAGGTCATGCTGTTCAGCGTCGGAAAAGACAGCGTCTTCCCCGCCGCCGCCACCATTCCGGAATCGGTCTTCCTGACCTTCCAGATGACCTTCGCCATCATCACCCCGGCCCTGATCGCCGGCGCCTTCGCCGAGCGCATGAAGTTCTCGGCCATGCTGTGGTTCATGGGCCTGTGGTCGCTGCTCGTCTACTCGCCGATCTGCCACTGGGTTTGGGGCGGCGGCTTCCTGGGTTCGGACGGCGTGCTCGACTTCGCGGGCGGCACCGTGGTTCACATCAACGCCGGTGTCGCCGGTCTGGTGTGCGCCCTTGTGCTGGGCCGGCGCGTTGGCTTCGGTTCCGAAAACATGGCGCCGTTCAACCTCGCCCTGGCCGTGATCGGTGCTTCCATGCTGTGGGTGGGCTGGTTCGGCTTCAACGCCGGGTCGGCCGTGGCCTCCGATGGCCGCGCGGGCATGGCCATGCTGGTGACCCAGGTCGCCACCGCCGGCGCCGCCCTGGCCTGGATGGGCGCCGAGTGGGTGGTCCGTGGCAAGCCCTCGGTGCTGGGCGCGATCTCGGGCGCCGTCGCCGGTCTGGTTGCCGTCACCCCCGCCTCGGGCTTCGTCCTGCCCTTCGGTGCCCTGGTCATCGGCCTGGCCGCTGGCGTCATCTGCTTCTGGTCCGCCACCTGGCTCAAGCACACCTTGGGTTATGACGACAGCCTCGACGCCTTTGGCGTGCACGGCGTGGGCGGCCTGGTCGGCGCCATCCTGACCGGTGTCTTCGCGGTTGAAGCCGTTGGCGGCACCCCGGGCGCCCTGGAAGGCAACATTGGCCAGGTCGTCACCCAGATCGTGGGCTGCCTCGCCACCATTGCCTGGTCGGCCGTTGCCACCTACGTGATCTTGCGTGTCCTCGACATGACCGTGGGCCTGCGCGTGACCACCGAGCAGGAATCGGACGGCCTCGACATCGCCCTGCACGGCGAGCGCATGCAGTAAGTTTCCTCCTGACCTGTTCACTTTCCCGGCCGGGGGCCCCCAGGGGCCCCCGGTTTTTTCATGCCTCCGCCCTGCCGGGCGCAGGCCTCCCGCGCATGAAAAAAGCGGCCCCAGGAGGCCGCTGCATCTTTCACGAAAACCTGAACCGACGCCTGGAGCGAGATCCGCTTTCGCTCAGGGCACCCCGGCCCCATCGAGCCAGGCGGTCAGCCATTGGGGCAGGCAGTCGGTGACATGGTGGCAGTGTCCCAGCCCGTCCGCCTCGGCGGCCTGGCCCTCGCGCGCCGACCAGTGCACGTCATTGCGCACCAGAACCGTGGTCATGCCCAGGGCGGCCGCCGGCACCAGGTTCTTTTCGATGTCCTCGACCATCACGGCGCGGGTCGGGTCGATGCCGTGGGTGGCCAGAAGCCGTTCGTAGGGCGCGATCTGGGGCTTGGGCACGTAGTCCGAGGCCACGATGTCCTGGATGGCGTCGAACTGTCCGGCCAGCCCCAGGTGCTCCAGCACCCGCGTGGCATGGTCGGTGCTGCCATTGGTGAACACGATCTTGCGCGCCGAAATCCGCCCCAGCGCCGCCGCCAGCACCGGGTCGGGGCTGAGCACCGAATGGTCGATGTCGTGCACATCGGCCAGGAAGGCGGCGGGGTCCACCCCATGTTCCTGCATCAGGCCGCGCAACGACGTGCCGTATTCGTGATAGTATTTCTTTTGCAACCGGAAGGCTTCGTCGGGCGGCAGGCCCAGGGTCCGGGAGATAAACGCCTTCATTCGCCGGTCGATCTGGGAAAACAGGTCCACCGTGGCCGGATACAAGGTGTTGTCGAGATCGAAAACCCAGGTCTCGAACACTGAAGCGCTCATGGCCTCCCTCCTTGGTGGATGGGCTCTGGATGGGCCGTCACGCTACCAGGAATCAGGCCCCCCGCCCATCCGGGCAACGCCTCACTTTCTTTTTCTTTTTTTATGATTCACGAAAAAAGGGGGAGGTCCGGAGGCGAAGCCTCCGGGCGGGGACCGGGAGGGCAGCCCCGCGTTGCAACGCCCCCCTCCCCCGTGTCCGGCTTCAGCGCTCGGCGACACCGGCCCGGATCAAGGTCCCGGCGCCCTTCGGCGTGAAGATTTCCAGCAGCACCGCGTGCGGCACCCGGCCATCGACGATCACCGCCGCGTCCACCCCGGCTTCCACCGCCGAGATGCAGGTTTGCACCTTGGGAATCATGCCTCCCTTGATGGTGCCGTCCGCCATCAGCAGGCGGGCGCGTTCCACGGAAAGCTCCTCGATCAGGGTCTTGGTGCTGTCCAGCACCCCGGTGATGTCGGTCAGCATCAACAGGTGCGAGGCCTTGACCTCGGCCGCGACGGCGCCGGCCGCCGTGTCGGCGTTGATGTTGAAGGTCTCGCCGTGGCTGCCAATGCCGATCGGCGCGATCACCGGAATGATGTCGGACTGGCGGAACTGATCAAGCACATGGGGGTTGATCCCGCACGGTTCGCCCACGAAGCCCAGATCCAGCTCGCGCTCGATGTTGGAATCCGGATCGCGCACGGTGCGGGTCAGCTTGCGCGCCTGAATCAGGCGGCCATCCTTGCCCGACAGGCCCACGGCGAACCCGCCCGCCTGGTTGATCGCGGTCACGATCGCCTTGTTGATCGACCCGGCCAGAACCATCTCGACCACGTCGACGGTCGCGGAGTCGGTCACCCGCAGGCCATCAATGAAGGTGCTCTGGATGCGCAGCGTGTCCAGCATGCGCCCGATCTGGGGCCCGCCGCCGTGGACGACCACCGGGTTCATGCCCACCTGTTTCAGCAGCACCACGTCGCGGGCGAAGCCACGGGCCAGGGCCGGATCGCCCATGGCATGACCGCCGTATTTGATGACAATGGTCTTGCCGGCGAAGCGGTGCATGTAGGGCAACGCCTCGGCCAGGACCCGGGCCTTTTGCGGCCACGACAGGTCGTCGGGCAAATCGGCCGCATCGGATTCGGAGGAGGAAGGACCGCAAGCAGTCATGAAAGACACTCCTTGGTCAGTCGGCGGTCAGTCGGCGGTCAGGTCGGCGGTCGGAACGGCCAGCGCGGTCGGGAAAGGACGGGGCCGGCCGAAGCCGCCGGCTCAAGCGACGCGAAGGCCGGCCAGGGCGGCCAGCTGGGCGCGCAGCTCGGGGACCCCCAGCCCCTTGTCGGCGCTGGTCAGCAGCACGTCGGGGTGGGCGGCGACCCGGCGGGACACCTCGGCCGCCACGGCCGCGTGCGTCGCACGGGCCTGGGTGGGGCCCAGCTTGTCGGCCTTGGTCAGAATCACCTGATAATTGACCGCCGCCGTATCCAGCATGGTCATGACCTCGCGGTCGTTGGCTTTCAGCCCATGGCGGGAATCGATCAGCAGGCACACCCGACGCAAGGGCGAACGCCCTTGCAGGTAAGCCATGACCAGGCGGTTCCAGCGCGCCACCTGATCCCTGGGCGCGCGGGCGAAGCCATAGCCCGGCAGGTCCACCATCATCAGGCCCGCCGTCTCGTCGGCCTGCGGGCCCAGCCGGAAGAAATTAAGCTCCTGGGTCCGCCCGGGGGTGTTGGACGCGCGCGCCAGGGTCTTGCGCCCGGTCAGCGCGTTGACCAGCGACGACTTGCCCACGTTGGAGCGCCCGGCGAAGGCCACCTCGACCAAGGGGTGCTGCGGCAGGCGATCCATGCCCACGCACCCCATCACGAAGGTGCAGGGCTGGGCGAACAGCCAGCGCCCCTGTTCCAGGGCCTGGGCCCAGGCCCCGGCGTCGGCGAAGGCCGCCGATGCCGGAAGAGCCTCGTCGAGGGAGGAGGCGGTTGCCTCCTCCCCCATCGTTTCCTCGTTCGCGACCACGGGTCAGGCCGCCTTGGCCGCCCGGGCCTGCTTGCGGCTCATGCGCTTCATGATCACCCACTGCTGCAACACCGACAGGGCGTTGTTGCACGTCCAGTACAGCACCAGCCCGGCGGCGAAGTGGCCCAGCATGTAGGTGAAGATGAACGGCAGCAGCATCATCACCTTGGCCTGGGTCGGATCGGTCGGCGTCGGGTTCAGCTTCTGCTGCAGGTACATGGTCAGGCCCATGATGCACGGCCACGCGCCAATCATCAGCGCATTCGGCGGCGTCCAGTCGATCAGGCCGAAGAGGTTGAACAAGCTGGTCGGGTCGGGAGCCGAAAGGTCCTTGATCCAGCCATAGAACGGCGCGTGGCGCATCTCGATCGAGACGAAAAGCACCTTGTAGAGCGAGAAGAACACAGGAATCTGGATGAAGATCGGCAGGCAGCCCGACAGCGGGTTGACCTTCTCCTTCTGGTAGAGGGACATGATTTCCTGGTTCAACCGCGGCCGGTCATCCTGGAAGCGCTCTTGCAGCTTCTTCATCTCGGGCGCCAGAAGTTTCATCTTGGACATCGAGACGTAGGACTTGTTGGCCAGCGGGAACAAAAGCACCTTCAAGCACACGGTAAAGGCCAGGATGGCCAGGCCCATGTTGCCCAGGTAGCCGTGCAGGAACTGCAGCGCCAGGAAGAACGGCTTGGTCAGGAAGTAGAACCAGCCAAAATCAATCGCGAGGTCGAAGTTATCGATCCCCAGATCCGATTCATAGTGATCGAGCGCGTCCACCTTCTTCACGCCGGCGAACAGGCGGTTTTCCACCTGCGTGCTGGCGCCCGGGGCCACGGTCTGGGCTCCCCCCATGTAGTCCACCTGATAGCCGTCGTAGGGCCCATGCGGCTGGAACAGGAAACGGGTGGTGAACTGCTTCGACTGGTCCATGACCAGGGCCGACAGCCAATACTTGTCGGTGATGCCGATCCAGCCGCCGGTGGTCGGTTCGCTGATGGTGTGCTCGTCTTCCTTCAGCTTCTTGTACTTGATCTCCTTGAGCGTGCCGTCCAGCACGCCCAGGGGGCCTTCGTGCAAGATGTAATAGCCCAGGGTATGGGGCGTGCCCGTGCGCGAGATCAGGCCATAGGGGAACAAGGTCACCGCCTGCTCGCCCGTGTTCTCGACGCGCTGGGTCAGCGTGAACATGTACTGGTCGTCGATCGCGATCTGACGCACGAAGCGCAGGCCCTGGCCGTTGTCCCAGGTCAGGGTCACCGGCTGATCGATCCGCAAGGTATCGTGGTCGGCCTGCCACACGCTTTCGGGCCCGGGCACGGCAACGCCCGGCTCGGCCGGCGACCAGCCGAACTCGGCGTAGTAGGGGGCCGGCGCGCCGGTGGGGGAAAGCAGGTTGATTTCGGGGCTGTCGGGATCATCCGTGATCCGGTACCCGCGCAAGGTCAGATCGTCGAAACGCGCCCCTTGCAGGCGCACCGACCCCGAAAGCGTCGGCGTGTCGATGACAACCCGGGCCGGGGACGTCGCGATGGCGGCCTGGCGCGCCTTGATCACCGCCCCCAGATCAATGGGAGCATTAGGGTCAACGGCGGGCGCGGGCGCCGGAGCGGACGCGGGCGCGCCAGACGCGACCTCGGACGGCCGGGGCGGGGCCTGCGTGCCGGGGGCCTCGCCGGGCGCGCTCACGGGCGCCGGGGCCACCTGCTGGCTGGTTTCGGTGCCGGGCACCGGCTTGGGCGGAGCGAAGAAGTACTCGTACCCGAATAGCACCGCCATGGACAGCACAATGGCGACGATGAGGTTACGCTGTTCCGGCATGTGTTCCGTCTTTCCACGTCAACGGGGTTGCGTCCCGGCCGGGGACCAGGGAGCGTTCCGGCCCCAACGCCATGGGTCCGGGAAAGGTCAGGTGACGGTCGGCGGGGGAGCCCCGGACCCGTCCGTCCCCGCCGCGTCCTGATCGGGCGCCGGGGGCCAGCCGCCTCGGTCCCCTGGAAGGGGCGCGGGAGCCTCCTTGCGCCGGCGGCCCCACCGGGGCCGGGGATCGTCGGGGACGGGATCGTATCCCATGCCCCCCCACGGATGGCAACGCGAAATCCGCAGCGCCCCCAGCCAGATTCCCCACAAGGGGCCATGGCGGCGAATCGCTTCCTCGGTGTAGCGGCTGCAGGTGGGATCAAACCGGCACTGCTGCCCGACCAGGGGCGACAGAACCAGGCGATACAGGCGAATCAACCCGATCAGGGGCCACGACAGCGCGGTCGAGAGTGCCTTGAAGATTTTCATCGCCTCATGCCCAAACGCCCCAGGGCCTGCCGCAGATCGGCCACCAGGAGGTCAAAAGGCCGGGTCACGGTGGCCGCGCGCCCGATCACCACGTAATCGTGGCCCAGGCGCGCCTCGGTGGGCAGCACCATGTCGACCACGGCCCGCAACCGGCGTCGGGCCCGGTTGCGCTCCACCGCGCCGCCCACCTTGCGGCTGGTGGTGAAACCCACGCGCAAGGCCGGGAGCGCCCCCCCGTCATGTCCCTTGGGGTCTCGACCCTTGGGGTCTTGGGCCTTTGGGTCTCGCCCCTTGGGGTCTCGGGCCTTGGGCTGGGGTGCCACCTGCAACACCAACCCCGGTGTCGCCATTTTGCTGCGACGACCCGCCACACGCAAAAAGTCGGCGCGCTGCTTCAAGCGGCCGACCACGGCTCGGGGAACAGGAGAGGGCTCGGAACCGGGTGCCGCGACAACGCCCGCCGAATCGGGGGCGCTCACGGCCCGGTCCACGGCCGGGACGTCCGGGGGAGGCAAGGCACGAGGCCTTGCCCTAGGCGGACAAACGCTTGCGGCCCTTGGCCCGACGGGCAGCGAGGACACGACGCCCCCCCACGGTAGCGCTGCGGCTGCGGAAGCCATGGCGGCGCTTGCGCACCAGTCGAGACGGTTGGTAAGTACGTTTCACCGGTCAATACTCCGAATACGGCGCGGCCCGCGCCGGGTCCTGGTCGAGCGGCTGTCTATACCCTTCCCCCCGCCCGGGGTCAACGCCGGATCTTATCCCAGGATACACGGGAACAGTCCCCAGGTTGCACGAAAAAACCTAATCCCCGGCCTGGGGATCCCGGGCGCGGGCCCCCGCGCGCCGTCAGGAAGGCCAGGCAAGCCCCGCCCCCCGCGAGGCCCGCCGCGAATCGGGTCTCCCGCCCCCCGTCCCCGCCCGGGCCGGGGGGCCTTGGGAAGGCACGGACGGCTCACGCCGCGCGCCCCGCCCGTGTCAGCACGCGATCCGCCTGTCCGAGGGCAGCTCCCGCGCGGCCAGGCGCAGCAGGCGCGCCGGGTCAACGGCCCGGTCGGCCACGGCGGCGAGTCGGGCCCAGGCCGCGCGGTAGGCCAGGTCACAGGTTGCTTCCATGAAGGCGTGAGCCTGCGCCGCCGGATCGTTGCTGGCGGCCACGCGGTGGGCCTCGGCTTCCCAGGCGCTCGCGGGACCATCCAGGAACGGGGCGCTTTGGCGCAGGAAGGCCGCGAACGCCCGGGCGCCGGCACCGTCGTTCACCGCCACGGACCGCGTGGCCGTGGTGCGCGCGTGGATGCCGTTGGTGCCTTCGTAGATGGCGCAAATCCGGCAGTCGCGCCAATTCTGCTCGGCCCCGTATTCGCGCAGGTAGCCGTAGCCGCCCATGACCTGGATGGCCAGGTCCGCCGCCCGGTTGCCGGCCTCGGTGCAGAAGTACTTGCACACCGGGGTCATGAAGGCCACGAAATCGGGCTCCGTGCCCAGCTCGTGGGCCACCAGGGTGATCAGGCACAGCGCCCGCCCGCCCAGAGCCAGGGCGTCGCAGGTGTCGATCATGCGCGCGACGTCCGCGTGCTGGTCGATGGTGACCCGCTGCCCGGCCGCGTCGCGTCCTTGCTGGCGCTCGCGGGCATAGTGGCGCGCGAGGTCGGCGGCACGCGCGGCATGCGCCACGCCTTGCAACGCCACGTCAAGGCGGGCGTGGTTCATCATCGCGAACATGGCCTGGAGACCGCCCCCCTCCTCGCCCACCAGTTCCCCCAGCGCCCCGTCGAAGATCAGGTGACAGGTCGGGGAGGCATGCAGGCCCAGCTTTTCCTCGATCCGGGCCACGGTGATGGCGTTGCGCTGCCCGTCGGGCCGGTGAGAGCGGCAGGCGAACAAACTCAGCCCGCGCACGCCGTCGGCCAGGGTCCCGGTGCGGGCCAGCACGAGGTGAAGAATCTCCTCGCTCATGTCCTGGTCGCCACCGGAAATGAAAATCTTCTCGCCATCGATCCGCCAGCCCTCCCCGTCGCGGCTGGCGCGGGTGCGAATCGCGGAAAGGTCCGAGCCCGCCCCCGGTTCGGTCAGGGCCATGGTGGAAAGCCAGCGCCCCTCGGCAAGCGGCGGAATGAACGCCGCCTGCTGGGCCTCGCTGCCAAACCGCGTAAGCAGGGCAATGGCGCCATGGGCCAGCGACGTGACCATTTGCAAGGCGTGATTGGCGCCGGTGAAGATCTCGCTCACGGCGGCCAGGGTGGGGCCTCCGAGGCCCTGCCCCCCGAAACGCTCCGGTGCCGCCAGGCCCTGCCAGCCCTGTTCGGCCAGTTCGCGGTACAGCTCGGGGAAGCCGGCGGGCATGCGGACCCGTCCGTCAACCAGGCGGCAGCCTTGCGCGTCTCCGGTCGCGTCAAGCGGCGCGATCCGTCCTTCGGCGAAGGCGGCGAAATGGCCCACGATGTCGGTGACCAGCGCGTCGTCCCAGTCGGGCAGACGCTCGGCCCCGGCCACGTGGCGCAGCGTGAAAAGGATATCGTCGGTCGGAGCGTGGAACGTGCTCATGACACCCCCAGCAGCCGCATGGCGTTTTCCTTCAAGATCAAAGGCCGGACCTCGTCGCGGAACTCGGCCTTGTCGAACGCATCAAGCCATTTCTCGGGCGCGATCATCGGCCAGTCCGAGCCGAACAGCATCTTGTCCTTCAAAAGCGTGTTGGCGTAGCGCACGAGAAGGGGCGGAAAGTACTTCGGCGACCACCCCGACAGGTCGATGTACACATTGGGCTTGTGCTGGGCGACGGCGAGCGCCTCTTCTTGCCAGGGGAACGAGGGGTGGGCGAGAATGATCGGCATGTCGGGGAAATCCACCGCCACGTCGTCGAGATACAAGGGGTTGGAATACTTGAGCCGCATCCCGTTGCCGCCCCGCATGCCCGAGCCCACGCCGGTTTGCCCGGTGTGAAAAAGCGCGGGCTTGCCCGTTTCGGCGATGGCCTCGTAAAGCGGCCAGGCCATGCGGTCGTTGGGGAAAAACCCCTGCATGGTGGGATGGAACTTGAACCCCTGGACATTGTGGTTTTCCACCAGGTCGCGGGCTTCGCGGGCGCCCAGCTTGCCCTTGGCCGGATCAATGGACGCGAAGGGGATCAGGATATCGGAATGGGCCGCCACCAGGTCGGCCACCTCGTAGTTATCGTAGCGCCGGTACCCGGTCTCCCGCTCCGCGTCGACGGGAAAAATCACCGCCGCAATGTTGTGCGCGCGGTAGTGGGCCGCCGTTTCGGGAATGGTCGGCGGATGACGCCAGGGAGCGCCGAAGTATTCGGCCATGCTCCGTTGCAGGTCGTCGTACCCGTCGTCGGCATGGCAGCCGCACGGCTCCTCGGCATGAATGTGCATGTCGATCGCGCGGACCGACGAGAAATCAACCATGGAATCCTCCCTCAGACGCGGATCAGCGCCGGATCTTCGTTGTCGTAGAGCCGTTCGAGCAGGTCGGCCCGGTGGGTGAGGATCTTCTTGATATTGAGAGATCCCTTGTCGGTGATTTCGTGGTTCTTGAGCGAGGGCGGCTCGGCCAGGATGAGGGCGCGCGTGATGCGCTTGGCCGAGCCGGTGACATGGGTGTTCATCGTCCGCAAGGCGGCCTCGACCCGTGCCATCAGGTGCGCATCCGTGATCGCGCCCCGGGTGACCTCGCCGTCCTCGGCAAGGCCGGGAACCGGGAAGATGAACAATCCGACCTCGCCCCGGTCGTGTCCGCAGATCACCACGTCCTGCGCCAGCCCCTTAAGCTCCGTGAGCACGGTCATGCGCAGGCTTCCGGCCTGGACCCAGGTCCCGGTTTCCAGCTTGAAGTCCTCGGAGACGCGGCCGTCGAACACCAGGCCCCGGTCGGGGTCGGTCACATCGACGAAGCGCACGGCATCGCCGGTGATGAAAAACCCTTCCTCGTCAAAGGCCGCCGCCGTCTTGTCGGGGGCGTTGTAATACCCCTCCATCACGTTGGGCCCCTTGACCCGGATTTCGCAGCGCATGTCGGCGTCGGGGATGAGCTTCACCGTGACCCCGGGCAACGGCACGCCGATCACGCCCGAACGCCCGATCGGTTCATGCACCATCAGGCAGGCGGGCGCCGTTTCGGTCAGACCCCAGCTTGAAATCATCAGCGGCAACCCGCCCCGGGCTTCGAAGCAAAAACTCTCAAGGGCGTCCCACACGTTTTGCGGCAAGGACGCGCCGGCGTAGAACAAAAGCTGCTGGTCCTTGAAGATGTGACGCTGCAAGGCCGGATTGTCCTTCAGGGCCTCGGTCATCATCACCCAGCCCACCGGCACGTTGAAGGCCAGGGTCCCCGGCCGGTCCGTGCGGTTTTTCAAGGTGGTGGCGAAGTCCTTTCCGGTCGGCTTGCCGCTGTCGATGGTCAGCGTGCCGCCGTGGGCCAGCATCATGTTGACGTTGTGACTGCCGCCAAAGACATGGTTCCAGGGCAGCCAGTCGGTGATGCGCGGCGCATGGTCGTCGAGGAACGGCAAGACCACCGCAATCTGCGCCTGGTTCACGCACATCATGCGGTGCGTGGTCAAAACCCCCTTGGGCATGGCGCTGGAGCCGGAGGTGAACAGGATCTTCGCCAGCGTGTCCGGCCCGACGGCGGCATGGGCGGCTTCCAGGTCGACGCGGGCATCCCCCTTCAACAGCTCGGCCATCAAGGTGACGGGACGCGAGGTCCAGCCCCGGGAGGCGACGATCTCCACCCCGTCAAGCTGCGGCAGGGCCAGGGCCTCGGCATAGCGGGTGGCGTCGTCCACGAAGGCCATCTTGGGATGCACCAGGTCCAGGACGAAGACCAGCCGCCCGTGGGCTTCGGTGATCAGCGAATACTGTTCGGCCAGCGGCACCACCGGCACGCCGATGTATTGCGCGGCCAGGGACAGCAACAGGTGATCAAGCCCGTTGCCCGACATGATGACGATGGGATCGTTTGGCCCCAGCCCTCGCGCCAGAAGGGATGAGGCGATCGCGCGCACCTGATCAAGCAACTCGGCGTAGGTGACGTTCCGCCAGCCCACCCCCTCGACGGGGCGTTCGGAAACCGCCACCCGATAAGGCGCCTTTTCCGCCCATTCGTGCAGCCAGGCCCCGGTATTGGGGGCGTGAGGGGGCAGGTCGTAGCCGGAGCGCAACAAGATCGTGCCATCGGGGCGGACCTCGCGGTTGACCTTGTGGGGCACGTAGCGCGTCAAGGTATGCTGACGCGCCCATTCGGCGCGTTCAGTCACTCCAGCCGGCGCTTTTTCTTTTGGTTGTGCCGTCATTTTTTACCTCCCTGTGTTTTTGTGTCAGCGGAACGTGGGAGACCGTTTCTCCAGGAAAGCCTTGAGTCCTTCTTCGGCATCGGGCGTGGTTTGAACGAGCGCGGCGGCCAGGCTTTCGGTGAACAGCCCGTCGGCGCGCGACATGTCGTTGATCCGCGTCAGCGCGTTGATCATGAAGTAGTTCGACATCGGCGCGTTTGACGCGATTCTCAGAGCCAGATCCCGGGCCAGGGGCAGCGCCTCGCCCTCGCCGACGGCGTAATGGGCGAGGCCAAGCCGCACTCCTTCCTCGGCGGTGTACTTGCGCCCGGTCAGCATCATTTCGACCATGCGATCGGCGCCGAGAATCCGGCTCACGCGGACCGTCGCGCCGCCCCCCACGAAAATGCCGCGCCGCCCTTCGGGAAGCTGGAACATGACCGAGGGTTCGGCGATGCGGACATGGGTGGCCGTCGCCAGTTCCAGGCCGCCGCCGATGACAGCCCCGGTCATGGCGCTGACCGTCACCACGCCACCGAACTGAATCAGGTCCATGACCCGGTGCCAGTTGCGGGAGTGGTGGACTCCCTCCTCGGCGCTCCGCGAAACGTGCTCGGCCAGATCAAGACCCGAGCAGTAATGCCCGCCCCGCCCATGCAAGACCACAACGCGGACCTCGGAGGGCAAGGTCGTGTAAAACCTTTCTATTTCAGCCAGGAGACCGTCGGACATGGCATTACGCTTGTCCTCGCGGATCAAGGCGAGTTCCGCGCACTTTCCATCGTAGGAAGAGTCGGTGTAAATTCCTTTCGGCATGCGATGGATTTCCTTATTTCGGTGCCAGACGAACGGCGCTGTCGATGCGAATGACTTCTCCGTTCAACAAGGGGTTTTCGACGATATGCTGAACCAGCATGGCGAATTCCTCGGGCTGGCCCATGCGCGAGGGAAAGGGCAACCCGGCTTCAAGGGCCGCGCGCACCTCCGGGCCCAGGCCGGCGCTCATGGCTGTTTCAAAAAGACCGGGGGCGATGGCCATGACACGGATCCCGAACCGCGCCAGCTCGCGCGCGGCCGGCAAGGTCAGGGAGGCAACGCCCCCCTTCGAGGCCGCGTAGGCCGCCTGTCCGATCTGTCCGTCCTGGAAGGCGATCGAGGCGGTGTTGACGATCACCCCCCGGGCGCCATCGGAATCGACCGGATCAAGCCCGCTCATGGCCCGCGCGGCCACGCTCAGAACCGTGTAGGTGCCGATCAGGTTCACGCGGATCGTGCGGTCGAAGAGGTCGGTCGTCAGACTGCCGTCGCGCGGCAGGATGCGCGCGGCGGTGCCGATGCCCGCGCAGTTCACGACGATTCGCGGAGGGCCGCCCCACGCCTGGGCGACGCGGGCAAAGGCCGCCTCGACCTCCGCCGCCTGACTGACATCGGCGGCCACGGCCAGCCCGTCCATCCCGGCCGCCACGCCGGCGGCCGCCGCCTCGCTCAGATCCAAGACCGCGACGCGCGCCCCGTGCCGGGCCAGCCGACGCGCCGTCGCCGCGCCCAGGCCGCTTCCTCCGCCCGTCACCAGGGCAATCTGGTTGGTAATATCCATTCAGGATCTCCTTAGCGTATTTTGGGTCGCGCAAAACCCTGTCGGGGTGGAAAACGCGGTTCCCTGCAAGAAGCGGGCACATCCGCCGGTCGGAGCCGGAGAAAATCTAGAACCAACCCCGGGCAAGAAGCATTCCGACGACAAGAACAAGATCGGCGACCAGGAACGGAACAATGCCGGCGAAGATCTGTTCCAGCCTTGCGTAGTCCCTCGCCACCGAATGGATGACGAAGACGTTCAGCCCGACCGGCGGCGTGATCATGCCGATTTCCAGGAGCTTCGCGACCAGCAGACCAAACCAGATCGTATCCACGCCATGGGCATGGACCAGGGGCAAGAACAGCGGCAAGGTCAGCAAAAGGGCGCCGATGGGTTCCAGGAACATGCCGAGCGCAAGGTAAATCAGGCTGATCGCCAGCAGCAGACCGGTGGTGCCCAGGCCGATGCCCTCGACCAGCTGGCCGATTTCCTGGGAAAGCCCGGACATCGCGACCAGCCGCGTGAAAAGCCCGGCCCCGGTGGCGATGATGAACAAGGCCCCCGAGGACAGCACGGTATCGACCAGGCTTTCGCGCAGTCCGGCCCAGCTCAGCGAGCGCCGGGCAAGGCCAAGGGCAATCGCCATGAAGGCCCCGAAGGCGCCGGCTTCGGTCGCGGTGAACAATCCGGCGAACAACCCGCCCAAAACCGCGATGATCAGCAGCAAGACCGGCCAGATCTCCAGCGTCTTGGCCCAGCGCTCGCCCATGGTGTAGCTCTCGGTGCTGGGCAGGCTCTTGGGATCGACCCGCCAGACCACCAGGACGGCGCCGATATAGAAGACCAAGGACGCAAGCCCGATGACCAGACCGCCGGCGAACAGCGCGTTGATCGAGGTGTTCGACTGGATCCCGAACAAGATCAGGATGATCGAGGGGGGAATGAGCGCCCCGATCGTGCCCCCGGCCGCGACCGATCCGGTGGCGACGCGCAGGTCGTAGGCATGGCGCTGCATCTCGGGGATGGCGATGCGCCCGATCGCCGCCGAACAGGCGACCGAGGATCCCGAAACCGCCGCGAAGGCGCTCGCCCCGGTCAACGACGCAATCGCCAGCCCCCCCGGCAGCCACCCCAGCCACACCCGCGCGGACTCGAACAACCCGCGCGTCAGGCCGGCGTGATAGGCCACGTACCCCATGAGCAGGAACATCGGGATCGAGCTGAGCGTCCAACTCGCCGAAGAGGAATACGGGATGGTTGACAGCATGCTCATGGCGGCACGCGGCCCGGCGATGCCCCAGATACCCAGGAAGGACACGAAAATCAGGCTGACACCGATCGGCACGCGCAGGGCGATGAGGCCCAGCAGGCCGCCCAGGGCAAGAACGCCAAAGGTCACGGGTTCCATCAGTGTCCCTCCCCGCTTGTGGAGTCGATTTCCTCCAGGGGATCGTGCGCGCTGTCGTGAAAGCGGCCCAAGAGCAGCTCGATCAGCCGCAAGACCACGACCAGCCCCATCAGTCCGAACGACACGGACACGATCCAGTAACTGGGCCAGGTGGGAAAAACGCCGGTCCCCACCTCGACGTAAGCGCGGCGCGCGGTCTGGCGCATCGCCTCGCCCACCGACCCCCAGGCCATGAGGGCGAAAACCACCAAGGCAACCGCGAAGCCCAGGAACGTGATCGTCTGGCGGGCCCGGCCTTGCAGGCGGTCGGTGAAAATCGTTGCCTCGATATGGCGGCGTTTGATTTCGGTCAGCGCCAGCGGCAGGAAGCTGATCGCGACCATGTAATACCGGCTGACAAGCTCGGCGGTGGCCGGGAAGCCCGCGCCCCAGGTGCCACGAAGGACGACATCGACAACGATCTGTCCCATCATGGCCAGGAGGACGAGCGAGGCGAAAACCGCGCTGATCCGGCCGATCCATTTCTCAAGATGTTCCATTCCCCCTCCCGTCCCCAGGCAGCCCCCACGCGGGGGCGGGGCGATCACTGGCCGTAGGCGTTCATGTCGAGCCTGGCGAAGATCTCGGTGTAGCGAAGCTCGGCCAGCGCCTCGGGGGTCATGGCCGGGGTGATCAGACCTTCCCACTTGGCGACCAGGGCCTTGTAGCGGTCGATCTTGGCTTGCGGATCCTTGACGCCGCGCCCCGCGAGAATGGATGCCACGGACGCAAGGCGCTTTTCGTTGTAGGCAGCCCGGGCGGCGGCCAGGGTCTCGTCCATCTTGAGGAAGGTAATGCCCTTGATCTCGCGCGCGGCGTTGGCGTCGTCGAGGTACCCGAAAAGCCCCTTGACGATGCCATGTTGGGCGGCGCGGATCAGGGCGGCGCGCTCGTCGGGCGACAGGCGGATCCAAAGCAGGTGACTGGCCGCCACCGCCGCCCCGTTGAACACGCCCTCCTCCATCTCGGTCACGGACGTGATCACGTCGCCCAGGCGATTGGCGACGATCTCGTGGTTGCCGCTGAAGGTTCCGGCGACCACGCCCTGGCTGAGCGCCTCGAACAGCTCGGACGACGGGATTTGCGTGGGTTCCCCGCCCATGTCGGCGACAAGCCCCGCGTAAAGCGGCGCCCCGGTGCGAATGCGCATGCCCTGCACGTCGCCGACCGAGCGGACCGGCCTGGTGGTCAACAGGTTGTAGGGCGGGGTGGCGTCGGTGCCCAGGTAGATTTGCCCATTTTGGGTGAATTCAGCCTGGCATTCGGGACAGGTGGCCACGTACTCGGTCACGGCGCACGAAACCGCGAGGTTGGTTGATCCGAGGATCGACAGCTCGGACGGCAGCGCCGCATCGGGAAATTCGGCGGGGAAATAGGGCATCAGAAGGGTGCCCATTTCGGTCACGCCGTTGCGCAGGGCCGCGCTGATCTCGTTGGGCGCCACGAGCCCCGAGGGGGTGTCGTGCAGGCCCCACGCCCCCTTGGTGAACGCGCGCAAGCGGGCGTTGATCTCGGGATAAATGTCCGTGGCCAGGACATGAGACGGGCCAAAGCCGCTCGTGGCCCGAATGGTGTCCGCGTGGGCCACGGGCACGGCAAGCCCCATCGTGCCGGCCATCGCCAGCGCCGCCAACTTTCCAATCATGTGTCCCTCCCATTGTGCCGCCTTGTTTTTTATCCGGCGGCTGCTTTTTTCAGGTCACGCGCCAGACATCATCCGCCCGCGTGCCCTCTTTGTTTTTGATGGATCTCTTTTTTAAGGCGACACCCCTCCACGCCGCGGGTCGATGGTCCTGGTGGCTACTCCACCGCCGAGGTTTCGATCTTGTTGAGGAGATCGATCAGCAGCGTTTGTTCCTCGGCACTCAGCCCCCGCAAGCGCTCCGCCTCCGCCTCGCGAATGGCCGCCGCCGCCAGGTCGTGCAGCCGCCGGCCGCGCACCGTGACCGTCAGCTCGTAGCGCCGCCGGTCCGTTTTCATCTGCTTGCGACAGATCAGATCGCGGGTTTCGAGGTCATCAAGGATCACGACAAGGTTCGAGCGCTCGATCTTCAGGCGCTCGGCCAGGACGGAAGGCGTGATCCCTGGATTGCGCACGATCACCGAGAGGCAGCTGATCGTTGAAACACGCAAATCGAACGGAGCCGCCGCCGCTTGAACCGCCGTGTGCAAGACCATGTACGCTCGCTTGAGGTTGTACCCCACCATCCCCCGGATGGCGCCTTCGAAGGCGGTGTCGGGGGCGGAAAGGGCCTCAAGGACTTTTTTGGGCTGGGTCGGCTTCACGGACGGCATCGCGGTTCTCCCTTACGAACAGATCATACACCGGCTTTTGTTATCCGCAATAACTATTATGGAAAATCATTATGTGTGCAATGCAGAAAAGCCCCCCGACAAAACGCCTCCCCCGCGCGGGTCCCGCGCGATCCCCGGGCCTGGGCCGCCTGGAGGGTTTTGCGTTAAAAATTCGCATAAAAAAAGGGGGCCGCCCCATCCCCGCGCGGGATGGTCCGGCCCCCGGGAGGGGACGGGCGGGGCCTCTTGCGAAGCCCCGCGGGATCCGGGTCAGGCCGCGCCTTCCAGCGTGCGCAGATAGGCGTCCAGCAGGCGCACCCCGTACCCCGTGCAGCCCTTGGGGGTCACGGCGCCATCCTTCTTGGCCCAGGTCACGGCGGCGATGTCCAGGTGGGCCCAGGGGGTCTTGTCGACAAAGCGCTGAAGGAACTGGGCGGCGGTGATCGCGCCGCCTTCGCGGCCGCCGGTGTTCTTGATGTCGGCGATATCCGAATCAATCTGCTTGTCGTAGGCCTCGCCCAGGGGCATCCGCCACAGGGCTTCGCCCACCGTCTTGCCGGCGGCGGTCAGGGAGTCGGCCAGGGCGTCGTCGTTGCTGAACAGGCCCGCGTATTCGTTGCCCAGGGCAATGATGATGGCCCCGGTCAGGGTGGCGAGATCGATCATGCGCGCGGGCTTGAAGCGATCGTTGGCGTAGTGCAGCACGTCGGCCAGGACCAGGCGGCCCTCGGCGTCGGTGTTGATGACCTCGATCGTCTGGCCGCTCATCGAGGTCACCACGTCGCCCGGACGCTGGGCCGTGCCGCTTGGCATGTTCTCGACCAGGCCACACAGGCCCACCACGTTGACCGGGGCCTTGCGCAGGGCCAGGGCCTTCATCAGGCCGGCCACCACGGCCGCGCCGGCCATGTCCCACTTCATGTCTTCCATGCCGCCGGCGGGCTTGATCGAAATACCGCCCGAGTCAAAGCACACGCCCTTGCCAACGATGGCGCTGGGCGCCTGCTCGGCGGGACCACCGTTCCAAGACAAGATCACCAGCTTGGGCTCGCGGGCGCTGCCCTGGGCCACGCCCAGCAGCGCCCCCATGCCGAGAGCGCGCATTTCGGGTTCGCCCAGGACCTCGACCCCCACCCCGAGCGCGGCCAGATCCTGGCAGGCCTGGGCGAAGGATTCGGGATAAATCACGTTGGCGGGTTCGCTTTGCAGGTCGCGGGCGAACAGCACCCCTTGCGCGACGCCGTCCAGGGGCGCGAACGCGGCCTCGGCGGCGGCCGGATCGGCGCTCAGCACCGCCACCCGGGCCAGGCGCGGCTTGTCCTCGGCCTTTTCGCGGGTGCGGTAGCGGTCAAAACGGTAGGCGCGCAGGCGCGCCCCCAGGGCCACGCGGGCCGCCACCTCGGCACCCTCCAGCGCGGGCGCCAGGGCAGGCTCGGCGCCCACCGCGCCCTCGGTGGCACCCGAGGCCACCAGCGCCGCCTGGGCCTGGCCCCCAAACGTCTCCAGGGTGCTGGCGCTCATGCCCTCGGCCTTGCCCAGGCCCAGCAGGATGACGGCGCTCAGCGACAGCCCGGCCGGCACCGGCAGGGAAAGGGTCTGACCCGCCTTGCCCGTAAAGCGGTCGTTGGCCGCGAGCGCGCGGCGCACCAGACCACCGCTCGCCTGATCAACCTGCTCCCCCAGCGGGGTCAGGGTCCCTCCCTTGAACACGCCCAGCACCAAGGCACCGGACACGGGCAATTCGGATCGGACAAACGAGAGTTCCATCAGGCAACAACCTCCGGCTGTCGGCACGCCCCAACGGCAGGGCAGAAAATGCACCGGCCCCCAAACGGCCGGCGCGGCAGGCCCGGATGATACCGGGTGAATCCTATTTGGGAAGGCTTCCCCCCTTTTTAAAACCCCCTTTTCGCGTCAAGGACGCACCGGCCGGCGCTGGCGCCCCCAGGTCCCCGGCGGCCCGTCGAACACGCCCGCCAGCGCCCGCCCGCAGGACCCGCATGCCCCAGCATCGTCGAGCCCCCACGCCCCCAGGGTGTACCAGTCGCGTTCGATCAGCCGGGCGCCGCACCCGGGGCACCAGGTGCTGTCCGCCTCGGGGTCGTGGACATTGCCCAGGTACACGTGCTCCAGGCCCTCGGCCCGGGCCAGGGCGCGGGCGCGGCGCAAGGTGGCGTGCGGGGTGGGCGGCACGGCGTTCATCCGGTGCGCCGGGTGGAAGGCCGACAGGTGCAAGGGCACATGCGGGCCCATGGTCGCGGCGATCCACGCGGCCAGGGCCTTGATCTCGTCGTCGGCGTCGTTCACCCCCGGGATCAACAAGGTGGTGATTTCCACCCACACCGTGCTTTCGCGCGCAAGCCAAGTGAGGGTGTCCAGCACCGGGGCCAGCCGCGCCGAGGCCATCTTGCGATAGAAGCCATCGTTGAATGCCTTGAGATCCACGTTCGCCGCGTCCATCGGCGCGAAGAAATCCTCGCGCGCGCCGGGCGACACATACCCGGCCGTGACCGCGACGGTGCGCACCGCCTGATCGTGGCAGGCGTGGGCCACGTCCACGGCGTATTCCAGCATGGGAATGGGATCGTTGTAGGTGAACGCCACCGACCGGCACCCCTGCTCTCGCGCCAAGGTCGCGATGCGCCCGGGCGTGGCCGGGCTGTTCAGGCGTTCGATTTCCCGCGCGCGCGACAGGTCCCAGTTCTGGCAGAAGGCGCAGGTCAGGTTGCAGCCCGCCGAGCCAAACGACAGCACCGGGGTGCCGGGCAGGAAATGATAAAGGGGCTTCTTCTCGATCGGATCAATGCAAAACCCCGACGAGCGCCCCCAGGTGGTCAGAACCAGGGCGCCGCCTTGGTTCATGCGCACGAAGCACAGCCCGCGCCGCTCGGGACCCAGGCGACACGCGCGCGGGCAGGCATCGCACACCACATGCCGGCCGTCCTCGGTGGCGTGCCAGTGGCGGGCCACAACCGGCCGATCCCCTCCCGGATTCCCGGATGCCTGGGACATGACGCCCGTGCCTTTCTTCCTGCCTTGCGCCGGTCGTGCGCCGGTCGTGCGCCGAGCGCGCGCGGGGGGCATGGTAGCGCCGAGCGCGCGCGGGCGGCATGGTAGCGCCGTGCGCGTCGACTGTCATGGCCCAGTCGTCTGGGATCGTGCTAAACTCCCATGAAACACCCCAGGGCCACGACAAGAACGCGCCTTGCGACCACGGGCGTGATCCCAGGCGGGCCCCCTTCCCCGGAGCGTTTTCCCCCGGGGTCGCCGCGAGAGATCCGCCCATGACTCCCCTTCGGCCCACTGCCGTCGCCGGCATTTTCTATCCCGACCAGCCGACCCAGCTGGCCGCCACCGTCGAGGCACTGCTGGACGCCGCCCCCCGGCCCGAGCCGGGCGCGCCCTGCCCCAAGGCGTTGATCGTGCCCCACGCCGGCTATGTCTATTCGGGCGCGATCGCCGCCGCCGGCCATGCCTGCCTGCGCCCCTTCGCCGGGCGGATTTCCCGGGTGGTGCTGGCCGGGCCGTCGCACCGGGTGCCGTTTCGCGGGATCGCGCTCACCGAGGCCGAGGCCTACGCCTCGCCGCTGGGCCCCGTTCCCCTTGATCACGCCTGGAGCCAGCGGCTCGCGGGATTGCGCTGGTGCGGCCGCCTGGAGGACGCCCACGCCCCCGAGCATGCCCTGGAAGTCCACCTGCCCTTCCTGGCCCGGGTGCTGGGGGACATCACCCTGGTGCCCCTGGTCTGCGGGGCGGTGTCGGCGCGCCAGATGGCCGACGCGCTCTCGGCCCTGTGGGGCGGGCCGGAAACCCTGATCGTGATTTCCACCGACCTCAGCCACTACCTGCCCTACGACGACGGCCGCGCGATCGATGCCACCACCGCCCAGGCCGTCGAGCGGCGCGATCCCACCGCCATCGGCCCGCGCGAGGCCTGCGGCCATGTTCCGTTGAACGGCCTGTTGACCCTGGCCCAGGACTTCGACCTTTCGGTGCAACGCCTCGACCTGCGGTCGTCGGGCGACACGGCCGGCGCCCGCGACCGGGTGGTGGGCTATGGCGCCTGGCGCGTGGACGAACCCGTGCGAGGACCTGTTTCATGACCGCCCGGCCCGATGCCCCGCCGCCCTCGCCGGTGGCCACCTCCCCCGCCCCCGCCCCCGCCCCCGAGGATCTGGCCCGGCGCGCCACCCGCGACCACGGGCCGCGCCTGCTGGCCCTCGCCGCCAATGCCATTGTCCAGGGCCTGGACGGAGGCGCGCCCGCCGTGCCCGCGCTGGCCAGCGAACCGGCGGCCCTGGCCGAGCCGGGCGCGGCCTTCGTCACCTTGACCCGGCGGGCGGGTGCCTTGCGCGGCTGCATCGGATCGGTGGTCGCGCACCGGCCCCTGGCCCTGGACGTGGTGGCCAACGCCTGGGCGGCGGCCCGGCGCGACCCCCGCTTTTCCCCGGTCGGCCCCGACGAACTGGCGGATCTTTCCTTGTCGGTCTCGGTGCTGACCACGCCCGAGTCCTTCCCCGTGGCCGACGAGGCCGACCTGGTGGCCCGGGTGCGCCCCGGGATCGACGGCCTGATCCTGAGCGATCGCGGCCAGCGCGGCCTGTTCTTGCCCCAGGTGTGGGAAAGCCTGCCCCGGCCGGCCGATTTCATCACCCACCTCAAGCGCAAGGCGGGCCTGCCGGCCGATCACTGGTCGGGAACCCTGACCATCGAGCGCTTCGAGGCCTGCGCGGTCAAGGACCCCCACCCCTGGCCCTGACCCTGCCCCCACGACAAGGAGACTCCGAGTCATGCGTGTATCCGGCCTGATCCTGACCAGCCTGCTGGCCCTGGCGTTTCCCCAGGTCCCGGCCGCCTGGGCCCAGGCGTCGAACCAGGAAGGCTATGCCTGGTACGACGATCCGCCGGAGTCCCTGAACGGCTCCTGGGCGATCAATGGCCGCTGCGACGTGGAAACGGCGGAAATGCTGATTTTTTCCTCGGGTGGCTATCGTTGGCGCAAGGAAGATGGCAGTTGGGGCTTCGCGCGCGGCCAGTTCAGCTATGGCCCCGGCCAGGCCTACCGCGTGCTGTTCAAGGTCCGCCGCCTGTTTTCCACCGAGGGCTACGACGCCGTGCTCAATGTCTCGGGCAACACCTTGCGCAAAACCAACATCATGACCAACTCAAACCGCCTGTACCGCCGCTGCGAGGATCAGGGGTAGGGTGAGACCCGAAAAGGGGATAGCGCTTTTTGGATAAGTCGAACTTAAAAACAAAGAGGTAAAGCATCGTGCCTGCATCAGGCTTGACGCACGATGTTCTAGACTGAAACTGAA
>NZ_BJZO01000005.1 GCF_007992075.1 Pararhodospirillum oryzae | reverse complement strand
CCCGCCCCCCCCGGCCGCCCTTCATCCGGGGATATCCAAGGCTTGACCCGATTACCCGGGGCGCCCCCTTGCCCCTGGGCACCCCGGGCTGCTAATGCTGGGGACGGCGCCCCCAGGCGCCCGCGCCCCAGGCCGCGAGGAGGTGCCGACGTGACCGCTGCTGCCCCCATCACTCTTGAGCAGGCCTTGCTGCTGTGCACGCGGCTGTGCCACGACCTGGCCGGCCCGATCGGCGCGTTGGGCACGGGCGCCGAGTTGCTGCAAGAGGACGGTCCCGGCGCCCCCCTGGATGGGGAAACCCTGACCTTGCTGGCCGACAGCGCCCACGCCGCCAGCGCCCGCCTGCAAATCCTGCGCATGGCCGCCGGCACCGCGCGCTCCCACCAGCCGGCCCTGGCCGACGCCCTCGGTGCCCTTGATACCGTGCTGGCCCTGGGGGGCCGGCGCCTGGTCCGCCGGGTGGAGCCGGCCTACGTCCCCGACGGCCCCCGCGTGCGCCTGCTGGTGGCGCTGGTCCTGGTCGCGGCCGATGCCTGGCCGCACGCCCCCACCTTGAGCGTGGAAGCCACCCCGACCACTCTTGCCCTGGAAGCCGACGGCGCCCCGCCCCTCTCCCCCGCGTGGTCCAACGCGCTCGCGGATCCGCCCCAGGACCTGGACCCCCGCACCATCCTGGCGTGGCTGGCGCGGCACCTGGCCGACGCCGCCGGAATGACCCTGGACACCACCCAACCCGGACGCCTCGTCGTTTCCGCGCCGCCCTCCTGACCGGGTTCCTCCCCCGGCCCCGCTCCGGACCCATTTTGCAGACGAATTCCTGGGTGGGTATTGGCCCTTTTACCAAGAGCCACTAACTGGTAAACACATACGGTGTGACACACCCCCTTGACGGCAACGCCCCCGATGCTGGCCTGCCAGTCGCGCGGGTTGCCCGCCGGGGGCATGGTGCCCGGGCATTCCAAGGAGGTCCTTGATGGACGATCTGCTCTCAGAGTTTCTGACCGAAACCTCCGAAAGCCTGGCCACGCTGGACGTCGAGCTGGTCAATCTAGAACGCAACCCGAACGACCGGGACATTCTTTCCAACATTTTCCGTCTGGTTCACACCATCAAGGGGACGTGCGGCTTCTTGGGGTTGCCGCGTCTTGAAAGCCTGGCCCACGCGGGCGAAAATGTCCTGGGCAAGTTCCGGGACGGCGAACTGGATGTCACGCCCGACGCGGTGACGGTCATTTTGCGCACCATCGACCGCATCAAGGAAATTCTCGCCCATCTGGAAGCGACCGAATCGGAACCCGAGGGCGACGATAAGGATCTGAAGACCATCCTGAACGCCTTCGCCGAGGGCAAGTCGCCGACAGTCGGCACCCCGGCCGCGCCGCCGCCCAAGCCTTCCGCTCCCGCCGCCAGGGAACCGGAAACGGGGCCGGTGGTTTCCGAAAGCGGGTTCCCGGTCGCGGCCGAGCTGCTGGCCGAGGTGAACGAGGCGGTCTCACAAGGCAAGCGGGCCGCCACCGAAGCGGAAATCGCCGCCGAACTGGAGCGCGAACGCTCGGCCGAAGCCACCGAGGCGGTCAAGGAACCGGCCAAGAACGCCCTGGCCCCCAAGGCCAGCCCGCCCGCGCCGGCTCCCAAGGCACAACCGCCGGTGCGCCGCGACGAGCCCCCCGCCGGGGCTGGCGCCGGCGCCGGAGCCGGGGGAGGCCAGGCCGAGGTCAAGGAAAGCTCGGTCGCCGCCCAGTCGATCCGCGTCAACGTCGAGCTTCTGGAAAACCTGATGACCCTGGTTTCCGAGCTGGTGCTGACCCGCAATCAGCTTTTGCAGATGGTCCGGGGCACCGACGACTCGGTGTTCGCGGCGCCCCTTCAGCGCCTGTCGCACATCACCACCGACCTGCAAGAAGGGGTGATGAAAACCCGCATGCAGCCGATCGGCAATGCCTGGGCCAAACTTCCGCGCATCGTGCGGGATCTTTCGGTCGAAATGCACAAGAAGATCGACCTTCAGATGTATGGGGCCGATACCGAGCTGGACCGCCAGGTGCTGGAGCTGATCAAGGATCCTCTCACGCACATGGTGCGCAACTCGGCGGACCACGGGCTGGAATTCCCCGACGAGCGCCTGGCGGCGGGCAAGCCGGAAACGGGCATCGTCAAGCTGAACGCCTACCATGAAGGCGGGCACATCATCATCGAAATCAGTGATGATGGCCGGGGCCTGAATATCGAGAAGATCCGGGCGAAGGCCCTGTCCAACGGCCTTGCCACCGAAAGCGATCTGGAATCGATGTCGGACCAGCAGATCGCCCAGTTCATTTTCCGTGCCGGTCTTTCGACCGCCGACAAGGTGACGGCCGTCTCGGGCCGGGGCGTGGGCATGGACGTGGTCAAGACCAACATCGAGAAGATTGGCGGCACGGTGGAACTGAAGACGTGGCCGGGCCGGGGCTCGACCTTTGTCATCAAGATTCCGCTCACGCTGGCGATTGTCTCGGCCCTGATCGTCGAGGCGTCGGGCGAACGGTTCGCCATCCCGCAGATTTCGGTTCTGGAACTGGTGCGGGTGACCAACGACTCGGAAACCACGATCGAGCGGATCAACAGCGCCCCGGTTCTGCGCCTGCGCGACCGGCTGATGCCGCTTGTGTCCTTGTCGGCGCTGCTGCGCCTGGACCAGGACGAGGAAGACCCGGGCGAGGCGGCGGCGCGAGGCGACCGCAACGAAACGTTCATCGTGGTCAGTCAGGTGGGGACCTACACGTTTGGCATCATCGTGGACCGGGTTTTCGATACCGAGGAAATCGTGGTCAAGCCGGTGGCGCCGATCTTGCGGCATGTTTCAATGTTCTCGGGCAATACGATCCTGGGAGATGGCAGTGTCATCATGATTCTTGACCCCAACGGGATCGCGAGCGCCACGGGCGAAGTCACCATGGGGACCTCCTCGGGCGCCACCGAGGCGCAGCAGACCCTGGGGCGCAGCGCCGAGGATCGCACCTCCTTGCTGGTCTTCCGCGCGGGCAACAACGACCTCAAGGCGGTGCCGCTCGCTCTCGTCGCGCGCCTGGAGGAAATCGAGGTCGACAAGGTCGAACGCTCGTTTGGCAAGCCGGTGGTCCAGTACCGGGGACAACTGATGCCCCTGGTCGGCATTGGCGATAATTTGGCCCTGAAGGACGAGGGGCGCCAGCCGATCCTGGTGTTCAGCGACCGTGACCGGTCGATGGGACTGGTGGTGGACGAAATCGTCGATATCGTCGAGGATCACCTGAAGGTCGAACTGCGCGCCGATCTCAAGGGCGTGGTCGGCACGGCGGTGGTCAACGGCAAGGCAACCGACATTATCGATACCGGTTATTACCTGACCCAGGCGTTCGGGGACTGGTTCGGCGGTGGCCCGACCGAATCCTATGGCGAGCCGACCTCCGGGCGGCGGGTTCTGATCGTGGACGACAGCGCCTTCTTCCTCAACCTGATGGCCCCAATGTTGTCGGTCCATGGGTACGATGTGACGGCGGTGGACTCCCCGGATAAAGCGCTGGCCTTGCGCGAACGCGGCCAGATGTTCGACGCGATCATCAGCGACATCGAAATGCCGCGGATGAATGGCTTCCAGTTCGCCGAGGCGGTGCGTGCCGATACGCGTTGGGCGGACGTTCCTTTGATTGCCTTGTCGAGTCATGCGACCGAGCGCGACCTGATCCGGGGGCGCGAGGCGGGCTTTGACGATTACGTAGCCAAATTCGATCGGGAAAGCCTGCTGGAGGTTCTGACCCAGCTGGTGGGGCAAGACCCCTTGCCCGCGGATCTGGAAGCCTAAACGCCGCGCGCGGCCTTGGGCTGGCACGAAGCAGGGACGGGTTCGTTATCGGACAGGCCCTCCCCTTCGGCCAGCACCGGAAAGACCGTGCGGGGCTTCGATAAACGGGCGGGTATGGACCTCGCCGGTAGGGCTGAAGTCAAGGTCCTCAGGACGCGAGGGCAAAAAGGGCAAGGGCAAGGGCACAAGGGGTACCCATGAAATCCTGTCTGATTGTCGATGATTCAAAGGTCATCCGCATGGTGGCCAAGAAAATCCTGCAAGAACTCCACTTCGAGACCCAGGAAGCGGAGGACGGCAAGGTCGCCCTTGATCTATGCCGTAGACAGCTTCCCACGGCGGTCTTGCTGGATTGGAACATGCCGGTCATGAATGGCATGGAGTTCATGCGAGAAATGCGTGCACTCCCCGGCGGCAAGAATGTGATCGTTGTTTTCTGCACAACGGAAAATGATATCAGTCACATCCAGGAAGCGATGGAAGCCGGGGCCGACGAATACATCATGAAGCCTTTCGATAGCGAAATCCTGCAAGCAAAGTTCCAGCAGGTTGGTTTGCTGGAAGACTGACGTATCCGGTCTTTGCCCTGGGAGGAAGACGGGGAGTGGCTATTTTGTCTGTAAACGCCGGCCGTCCGGGCCCATCCGCCACGGGAGGCGCAATCCGGGTCATGGTGGTGGATGACTCCGCCGTTGTCCGGGGATTGGTCACCCGCATGCTGGAGGAAGACCCGGGGATCCAGGTTGTTTCCTCGGTTGGCAACGGACAGATGGCCCTGGCCAGTCTCGACCGGAACGAGATCGATGTCATTATTCTGGATATCGAAATGCCGGTCATGGACGGGTTGACCGCCCTGCCCTTGCTGTTGCAACGCAACAAAGGGGTCAAGGTGGTCATGTCGTCGACCCTGACCTTGAAAAACGCCGAGGTCAGCTTGAAAGCGATCGAAATGGGGGCTTCGGACTATCTGGCCAAGCCGTCCACGTCGCGCGAACTGTCGTCCGCTTCCAATTTCCGGCACGATCTCATCGAAAAGGTGAAGGTTTTGGGAGGAGCGCGTCGCCGGGAACAAGGACTGGCCTCTCCCGGGGTACGCATGCCTGAAACCGAACGCGCCCCAGCCCCTCTCCGGACCTCGCCAGCACGCACCGTGACCTTGAGAACCGCCTCGTCCGAACGGCCCGACATCATTGCCATTGGAAGTTCGACCGGCGGACCCCAGGCCCTGTTCACCTTGTTCGGAGACCTGCGCAAGGGCGGGTGGCCGGGTCAGCCGATCGTGGTGACCCAGCACATGCCAGCGACGTTCACCACCATTCTTGCCGGCCACATTGAACGCATAGCGGGAATACCGACCCAGGAAGGCAAGGACGGGGAACCGATCCGGCCGGGCCATATCTACATTGCCCCCGGGGACTATCACATGGTGGTGGACTCCCGGGGATCGGAACGCGTCCTTCGCCTGAACCAGGATCCGCCGGAAAGTTTCTGCCGGCCGGCCGTGGATCCGTTGTTTCGATCCGTGGCGCGGGTTTATGGCCGGCGCAGCCTGGCCATTGTCCTGACCGGGATGGGATCGGACGGAGCCAAGGGAAGCGTGGTCATTGCCGAGGCTGGGGGAACCGTTGTGGCCCAGGACGAAGCGAGCAGCGTCGTCTGGGGCATGCCGGGAGCAACCGCCCAGTCCGGAGCGTGCAGCGCCGTACTGCCTTTGTCGGAAATCGCCGCCTATATTCTTCGCACCGCGAACAAGCGCTGATGGCATGAAACCGGAAGATTTCGACTACATCGCAAAGACGCTGAAGGACAAATCCGGTCTGGTTCTGACCAAGGATAAATCCTATCTGCTGGAAAGCCGTCTGATGCCCTTGGCGCGCAAGCGAGGTTTCAAGGGCCTGGACGATCTGATTGCCCAGCTTCGGCGCCGGGATCTGGCGCTGGAAAAAGAAATCACCGAGGCGATGACGACGAACGAATCCTTCTTCTTCCGGGATTCGAAGCCGTTCGACCAGTTTCGCCAGGTGGTTCTTCCCAACCTGTTGCGCACCCGGGCGTCCCGACGCTCGTTTCGCATCTGGTGCGCGGCGGCTTCCAGCGGGCAGGAGCCCTATTCGCTGGGCATGATCTTGAAGGAAGAGGCGGCCCGCCTGGCGGGGTGGCGTTTTGAAATCGTGGGAACCGACTTGTCGTCGGACATCCTGCGCAAGGCGCGCACCGGCCTTTATTCGCAATTTGAAGTGCAACGAGGCATGCCCATGCAGCTCCTCGTTAAGTACTTCAAGAAAAAAGACGACATGTGGGAAATTGATCAGGGCGTTCGCTCCCTGGTTCAATACAAGGAATGGAATCTGCTGGACGACCTTCGTCCTCTTGGACAGTTTGATGTCGTTTATTGTCGGAATGTTCTGATCTATTTCGATCAGCCGACAAAGGCCCAGGTTCTCGAAGCCATCGCCAAGCAGATGACCGACGACGGTGTTTTGTATCTGGGGGGCGCCGAAACCGTTCTTGGCGTGACCAATGCCTTCAAGCCGATTCCGGGCCAGCGCGGTGTCTACGCGGTCGCCCGGGGCACCGACGTCAAATCACTGGGCGAGGAAACCTGACCGCGCCTTTCCCGGACGCGGGCCTTTCGCGCGAAAGGCCACGGCATTGGGAAAAGAATTTTTCTGAAGCCTCCTCGCGGGAGGGAGAGGTGGTCGCCTGGGCACCCGGCCGACGCCCAAGGCGCTCCCCGGTCCCCCTGGCCGGGGGCAGTCGTCCAGCAAAACCGGTTGCCGCCCCGAGGGCGCGCGTTCAGGCCCCTTTCGGGGAAGGGCTGGCCGGGGAAGGGCTGGTTTCCTTTCCAGGAGTCGCCTTACCCCGCGACGGCGTGGGTGGACATGTCGTCGGGATCGCGCAGGACGTAGCCGCGCCCCCAAACGGTTTCGATGTAGTTGGTTCCACCGGTTGCCTGCGCCAGCTTCTTGCGCAGCTTGCAGATAAAAACGTCGATGATCTTCAGCTCGGGTTCGTCCATGCCGCCGTACAGGTGGTTGAGGAACTGTTCCTTGGTCAAGGTCGAGCCCTTGCGCAAGGTCAGCAGCTCCAAAATCCCGTATTCCTTGCCGGTCAGATGGATGACCTCGCCCCCCACCGAAGCGGTCCGGGCATCAAGGTTGACTTCCAGGCGCCCGACCCGCACCACCGACTGCGCATGCCCCATGGAGCGGCGCACGATGGCTTGCAGACGCGCGACCAGTTCGGATTTATCGAATGGCTTGGTCAGGTAATCATCGGCCCCCACGCCCAGGCCCTTGACCTTGCGTTCGCTTTCGGTGAGCCCCGACAAAATGAGGACGGGCGTGTTGACGCGGGAGGCCCTCAGATGGCGGATCAGATCCAGCCCGTCCATGTCGGGCAGCATGAGATCCACGATCATGATGTCGTAATCATAGATCTTGCCGATTTCCAGGCCATCCTCGCCCGAGTCGGTGGTATCGACCACCCATCCCTCGCGCTTGAGCACCAGCTCGATGCTCTTGGCCGTCGCGGCGTCGTCCTCGACTACCAGAACACGCATAACCGCCTCCCCTCGCCGTCCTCGCCTTTGCCAGCCGGTGCCGCTGCCTTGGACTCCTGCTTCCCTGAACGGTACGGAGATTCGTCAGGCCGCGCAAGGCAAAAATCCAAATCCTTGTTCAAAATCCGATCATTGAGGGGAGTTCTTACAGTGGCGGCGCAACAGACGGACCGCCTCCCCGCCCGCCCGACCGCCAAGGCCCGGATAAACCTCCGCTTAACCGGCGCCCCCGAGACTGGGGCCGCCCTTTCGGAGACCTGGTCATGAGCAGCCCCCTCTTCAACAACATCGTCAACGACCTGGGACGCCTCCCCGAGCGACGGGTCTATGGGCGCGTCCTGGGCGTGCAGGGCCTTTTGATTGAAATCGGGGGCGTGCAAACCACCCTCTCGGTCGGGGATCACTGCTGGGTCCACACCCGCGACGGAAGGCAGGTGGCGTGCGAGGTGGTGGGCTTTCGCACCGGCCGCGCCCTGCTGCTGCCCTTCAGCAGCCTGGACGGGGTGGGCCTGGGCTGCCGGGTGGAAATGGGCGAAAGCCGCCCGACCATCGCGCCGACGCCGGCCTGGCTCGGACGGGTGATCAATGCCATGGGCGATCCCGTCGACGGCAAGGGCCCGCTTCCCGCCGGCGACCAGGCGATCCCGATTCGCAATACCCCGCCACCGGCCCACGCGCGGCAGCGGGTGGGCGGCAAGCTGGATCTGGGGGTGCGGGCCATCAACACCTTCACCACCTGCTGCAAGGGCCAGCGCATGGGCATTTTCGCCGGCTCCGGCGTGGGGAAAAGTTCGTTGATGTCGATGTTCATCCGCCACACCATCGCCGACGTGATCGTGATGGGGCTGGTGGGCGAACGCGGCCGCGAGGCCCGCGAGTTCATCGAGGACGATTTGGGCGAGGAAGGCCTGGCCCGCAGCGTCACCGTGGTGGCGACCAGCGACGAAAGCCCGCTCATGCGCCGGCAGTCGGCCTACATGACCCTGGCCGTGGCCGAGTATTTCCGCGACCAGGGTCTGGATGTCTTGTGCCTGATGGACAGCGTGACCCGCTTTGCCATGGCCCAGCGCGAAATCAGCCTGTCGGCGGGCGAGCCGCCCGCGTCCAAGGGCTACACGCCCTCGGTCTTCGCCGAGTTGCCCCGCCTGCTGGAGCGCGCCGGCCCGGGGCGCGAGGGCAGTGGCACCATCACCGGTCTTTTCACCGTGCTGGTCGAGGGCGACGACCACAACGAGCCGATCTCGGACGCGGTGCGTGGCATCCTGGACGGCCACATCGTGCTGGATCGCGCGATCGCCGAACGCGGGCGCTATCCGGCGATCAACATCCTGCGCTCGGTGTCGCGGACCATGCCCGGGTGCAACTCGCCCGAGGAAACCGCCCTGATCGCCGAGGCCCGGCGCCTGATGTCCACCTACGAGGACATGGCCGAGCTGATCCGGCTGGGGGCCTACCGCCTGGGCTCGGATCCCGGGGTTGACCAGGCCATTGCCCACCATCCGGCCCTGGAAGCGTTCCTGACCCAGGCCAAGGCCGAGGGCACCACCTTTGGCGCCGGCTATGCCCTGTTGCAAGAAGCCCTGGCGCCCCAGCCCCTGCCGGGAACGACCCCGGGCCCGGGGGGCTCGGGCCCGGGGGCCGCGCGCCCCGGCCCCCAGATGGCCCGGAGCCGCTCGTAACCTGATTTAAGCTCTTTTCGGAACGCCCCCTGCCATGGCCGGTGACCTGCGCCCTCTCATCCGTTTGCGCCGCTTCGAGGTGGACGAGTGCCGCCGCGCCCTGGGCGAGCTGCTGAAGGCCGAGGCGGCCCTGGACGCCGAGGCCCAGGCGCTGGAAGACGCCCACCAGCGCGAAACCACCTTTGCCCGCGAGCATCCGGAAATGGGGTTCACGCTGGGCGCCTATCTGGCCCACCACCGCGCCCGCGTGGCCGCCCTGGCCCAGCGCCGCCAGGCCCTGGAAGCCAGGATCCAGGAAGCCCGCGACATCCTGGCCGAGGCCTACCGCACCTTGAAGACCCTGGAGGTCAGCCAGGAAAACCGCGAGAAACGCGAGCGCGCCGAACGCGACAGCAAGGAGCAAAAGGTGCTCGACGACATCGGCCAGGAACGCTATCGCCGCCACCACGCCCGCCCGACGATCCTGGAGTAGCGCTCCCGTCCCTTTTCCACACCTAAACGGTGCCGTTCCGGCTGAAGATGCTCTAGCGGCAGTCCCCCACGCCACCGGGCCATGCCAGGGCGTTCAAGGGCGCGTCACGCTCGGTCAGTGGCCCGCGCAACGGGGCGTGCAGCGTGATCAGCGGGGGATCGGAAGGCAAGCCGTCCGCCCCCAGGGTGTTTTCCATCCAGGCGCGCACCCGGGGCCACTCGGCGGGCGAGGACAGCACCACCAGGCAGTCGTCGCCCCGGGTCCCGGGCCGCCAGGCCAACTGACGGGGGCCGGCCGGCGGCCACAAAAGGCGGCTCCCGGGGAAGGCCCGCATCAGGTTGGCGGCCGCGTCCAGCTCGGGGGCCACCACCGTGCCGCCCTGGAAGCCCTGGGCCCGCAGGCCCTCGGCCCACTGGGGCACCGGCAGGTCGGTCAGGCAGCGGGTGCACGACAAGGGCCGCACGACACCGCCCGCGACCAGCACCCCGCCCACGACCAGGCCCGCCGCGCCGATCAGGACGCCGGCGACGCGTCCGGCGCGCGCCGGGCCGGGACGGGTGGCCGCGACCCGCAAGGCCGCCCACATCGGCAGCAGCAAGGCGGCCGGCATCAGGTAGTGTTCACGCAGGCGCGACCCGCCGGCGGCCAGGGTAACCAGGCTCACCAGCAGCATCGACAGCCCCACCGCGACCAGCAGCACGCGCCGCCACGGCGCCGGGGGATCGGGATCCGCCGGCGCGCCCCAGCGCCCGCCAGGCAGCGCCGCCGGCACGATCAGGCCCATGAGCACCAGCGGCAGGGCCACCCCGGCGACCGGATCCAGCCAGCCGGTGCGCAGCAGATCCCACAGACGCGCCCCCAGGCCGGCCGCGCGGCCGTGCAGCAGGCCCGGCAACTCGTCAACCACCGTGTGGTCGGCCCCCAGCACCCACAGGCCATGCGGAAGCACCAGAAGCCCGGCCACCACCGCCGTGGGCACGATCAGACGCACGCGGAGCAAGACCCGGCGCATCCGGGGATGGGTCAGGGCGGCCAGCAGGAAGGCGGCGGCAAAAAGCACGAAGGTATACTTGGATAACGTCCCCAGGCCCAGCACCACCCCCAGCGCGAGCGCGGCGCCCGGGGGCGGCGTGGGCGCGTCCAGCCGGGCCACGGCCCAGGGCAGGAAGGCAAACACCGCCAGCAGCACCAGCGAGTGGGTCAGGTTGAGAACGGCCCCGACCCCAAACAAGGTGGTGGACAGCACGGCGGCCACCGCGAGGCCGGGGGCAAGGGAGTCGCGCCCGGCCAGGGTCCGGGTGGACAGCCACACCCCGGCCAGCATTCCCCCCAGCGACAGCACCCGCAACAAGGCGAAGGCCAGGGGCGTGGGGCCCAGCACCGCCATGGCGCCGACCGCGAGCCAGTTGTGCAAGGGCGGCTGCTGGATGTCGTAGCCCCAGGCCAGGGTCTGGCCCCAGAACACCGACTCCAGTTCATCGCGGGGCAGGCCGGTGAAGACGAACCCGAAGACGACGAACACCGCCCCCAGCACGCCCGCCGCCATCAGGGCAACCCGTGCCGGGCTGGCGATCCAGGCCGCCGGCCCCGACTCGGGCAAGATGGCAGGCGTCGCGGTCCTCATGGGGTTTCGGGCCCTTCCGCCGCGCGGTCGGCCCGCCGCGCGCGACGGATCAACACCAGGTTGCGGGCGTAGATGAGCAGGCCCAGCCCCTGACCGAAGATGAACACCGGATCTTGCTGGTGGATGGCGTAGGCCAGGAGCGTCGCGCCGCCCAGGACGCTGAAATACCAAAACGCGATCGGCACCACCGAACGCCGCGCCCGCTCCGACGACAGCCATTGCACGAGGAAGCGCAGCGAAAAGAAGAACTGGCCCAGAAAGCCGATGGCGGTCCAGATGGTGACGGTAAAGGCCATCAGGCCAAGATCAATGAGCATGGGAAGGTCCGGGGATCAGGGGCGCGGATAGCGGGCGGCGAGACGGGCGAGCGAGGGCGGCTCGGGGCGCGGCGGACCGGCGGGCTCGGGCGTTCCCGCGACCACGGACAAGGGCACGACGCCACTCCAGGCCGGGAAATCGGTGGGCTGGTCGGGATCGTCGGTTTGCGACGGCCCGCCCTGGCGCTGCTTCATCGAGGCCTCGGCCAGGGATAGCGCCAGCACGGCCACGCCCCGGGCGTCGGCCGGGGTCATGGGCCGGCATTCGGCCAGGCGCCCCGGCGTCACCTGATCGGTAAGCGCCGCCAGCGCGCGGGTGATTTCCTCGGGGTCGGTGACCAGGGTCGCGTTCCCCATGACCATGACCGAACGGAAGTTGAGCGAATGGCCGCAGGCCCGGGGCGCGAACACGATGCCATCGATCACGCTCACGGTCAGGCACACGGGCACCGGCCCCTGGCGCACCGCCGCCATCAGCCGCGAGGCCGGGGCCCCATGGAGGTACAAGGTCTCGTCCAGGCGCCCGTAACAGGTGGGCACGCACACCGGCCCCGCCTCGGACTGCCAGGCGAGATGACAGACAAACTGACTGTCGAGCACGGCGCGCAGGGCAGCCGGATCATGATTGGCGCGCTCGGGACGGCGCACCAGACGGGTGCGAGGGGACGACGGCACGGACGAGGGCATGGGAAGCCTGCCTTGAAGGGAAAGGACCGGCGGGGATATACCAAGGCCCGGCCGAGGACTCCACGCCAAACCATCGCCCCAGGCAACCATGCCCCCAAGAAAAGACGGGCCTTGGTTGACCCGACCCGTGGCACGGCCTATGTGAAGGGAACCCCTGGGTCGATGGCTTCTCCTGGATCGCGCGGCGGATTCGATGGAAATTGACTTCGTGTACGATACAGCCTGTCCGTGGTGCTACATCGGGCGACAGCGGTTGCGGCTGGCCCTGGGAAGCCGCGCGGCGGTGGCCCCCGTGCTGCGGTTTCGCCCCTTCCTGCTCAGCCCCGACATGCCGCGCGCCGGCATGGAACGGCGCCAGTACGTGGAACGCAAGTTCGGGGGCGCCCGGCGCGCGGGCCGCATCCTGGAAGCGGCGCAGACCGCCGCCCGTCAGGTTGGCCTTGACCTGCATTTCGAGCGCATCACCCGCACCCCCAACACCATCGACAGCCACCTGCTTGTCTTCATGGGCGAAACCCAAGCCCAGCGCGAGGCCCTGCTTGACCATCTGTACCGGGCCTATTTCGTGGAAGGGCGCGACATCGGCGCGACCAGCGAACTGGTGGCGATCGGCGCGGCCGAAGGCCTGGACCCGGCCCGGGTGGAAGAACGCCTGACCAGCCTGGAGGGGGTCGCCGACGTGGTGGCGGAAAACGCCCGCTTGCACAACATGGGCATGAGCGGCGTTCCCGGCTTTATTTTCAACAGCCGCTACGCCATCTCGGGCGCCCAGGAAACGGGTGTTTTCCTGCGCATGATCGACCTTGCCCTGGAAACCCAGGTCCCCGAACCGGTCACCCACGCGCACGCGGGATAGCGGGACAAGGGGAAGGGGCTTCCGGCCCCCGCCGGGGGAAGGGAGCACGCCCGCGAGCACGAAAATAAGGGGAGAAGAATTAAGGGGAAAAATCCGGGAATGACGGACAAAACCGTCTTGCCGCCCAACCGGCCCATCGAAGGCAGCCGTTCAGGCGGTCAGGTCAGCCCATTCCCCGGGGCAACCCCAAAGCCCATCAGGCCGACGCCCGTGCGGCTTCACGGGTGCAAGAACAATTTTCTTCCTCGGCGGGTTCGGTCCACGCCCTGCGATTGCGGTCGAAGGCATCCAAAAAGGCCTGAGCCCTTTCCTCGGAGCCATAGGCATCCTTCAGCCGTGCCTTCAATTCCCTCTCGGCTTGCCGGGCCGCCTCCAGCTCCAGCTCCAGCCATCCGATATCCTTGACTACTGGCATCGATCACCCTCCCGTTCTGGGACTTCCCCAGTGTCATTCCAACTTACGAAAGCCGTCCCGCGTCCGACCACCCAGGTCATATTTTTGTTGTGCCGTCCACCCGAATTCCCGGACCGGGACGCTTCTGCCCACACCAGCCGTCACGCGGCTTCTCTGCCTTGTCCGAACTGGCGGCGGGAAAGGGTCCTCTGATGAAGACGGGACGTTACTCTTCTAAAGTCCGCAAGTCGATGCGCATGACCGGTTCGGCAAGCCCTCCTCGAAAAAATTCAAAACCGGGGCCACTGCCGGAGGCGACACATGATGGAATCGAGTCAATCCGGGTACAAGATTCACGAATTTATCGTAAAACGAGCATTTCTTGCTTTTTGTCGTTTTTTCCGACACCCTGGGTACACTAGCTCCTCATTATTGACAACATCTATTTCTACGGGTATGCCGACAAGCATGCCTGACGCGACCATGCAGATTTCGGGCCAAAGCCGTTCTTCCCGTCGCTTCCGCCACCAGCGTGCCTCCACGACATCTTTATGGAGCCATAGCGTGCCCAAGAAAGCGTCCCAGAAATCGTTGAGAATTTCCGATGTCATTTTCCGCCTCTTTCCAGATGGAACCCAGTTTTTTCCCGACCCGGCATCGGATACGAAGGGGGACGAGACAGGATCGGTTTCGCAAGACACGGCGTCTCTCCCGGCTTGGCCGCCTTGTCCCAATTTTCCCCCGGATCTTTTTGCCGCGGCGGCGTACTTGCTCGATCTCGCGGGCGCCTATCACTACCTGGCCCCGGAATCGACCCCCGACCTTCCCGTGGGTCCGGCGCTGTTTCACCGCACCCAGAACGAGCACACCATCTGTCTCAAGGCGGGAAAAGAGTGGCGTTCCACTCCTTCCCTGCCGCTCAAGGTCCTGGATTTGTGGCGCGAGCTTGGGGCTCACGCCAATGATCTGATTTTTTTGCACCACGCCCCTCAGCGCCCCGCTCCGGCGTGGTGGGTGCTCGCCTACAACCTCATGGTCATCGCGGATCATGCGTGTCCGGATGTCGGGCATGGCTCCGCCCGTTCGACCTCCGATGGTCCCATCTCGTCGAAACCGACGCATGATCCGGCCGTCCCCCCCCCACAGAACACCCCGAGTTCCTGGACAGCCCTCACTCTGTCAAGTTCGAACAGAAAAGAATACGAAGATTTAATAAAAAACATAAAAGAAAATTTTGCAACGAAAACGAGTGAAAACGAAGAAAGCTGCGAAGAAATTAATCCCATTCACGTCAATTTTTCTTCGCAGAATAACAGCATATGCATCATGGTTGATCACGATGTCGCTTGTGTCCAAAGTAAATCAAGATCCGCGAATATCGGATGCTCTCTCAGGAACCTTACTCTTCACCTCGCGCTTCTCCCACCCAGAGGAATTGTTCGGGGTATCTGGCATCAACCACCGTACCGCCTGCAAAATGACGATGGAGCGACATTAAATATCTTGCTGATCCCATACCCTTTCAGGCTTTCAGCGCGTTGGATAAAGGGCACGCGCTATCTGCGTCCGGATCAAATCCAGGAACAGAAGCTACATGGAACCATGCCTTGGGGACGTTTCTCCATTCGCCAATCCTGGCTGCATGGACCACGGGGGTTAAGCGAGGAGGAAGAAAAAAGGGAAAAGAAGGCCCGCCGCCGGGCCTTGATTCGTTTTACAAAACATCTGATCGTGGCTGCGAAACACGACGTCGAGGCCATTCACGGCATTATATTTCCGGAATACGCCCTGGACTGGGAAAGCTACCAGGAGCTGGTTCACACACTTTCAAAGACATGCCCAAAGCTTGAGTTCATTGTAGCAGGAGCCAGTGAAAACTGCGGATCCGCTCCCGGAAATTTTGCCTTTTCCACCGTTTTCACCCACAAGGAGGGTCAAAACGGGGATGGTTCGGTCCGGTATGGCATTT
This sequence comes from Pararhodospirillum oryzae, assembly GCF_007992075.1. GTDB lineage: Bacteria > Pseudomonadota > Alphaproteobacteria > Rhodospirillales > Rhodospirillaceae > Pararhodospirillum > Pararhodospirillum oryzae. Next base: position 55,756 of record NZ_BJZO01000005.1, on the reverse strand, counting down.
CCACAAGCCGCTCCAAACATCACCGGTGGCGCCTGGACGAGGGGCAGATTTCAACGTATGCCCTGGCCTCGGCCCTGGATCCTCGCTACGTCTGGTGGGAGGATATCCCCCTGTCCAAACGCGAGGTGCACGTCAACGTCTTTCGCGACACCTCCACTTTCGCGGCCATGATCTGCGAGGATCTGGCCCGCGTCGATCCCTGCCATCCCATTTTGCGCGCCATGGCGCCTAGTTTGGTTTTTGTGCTGCTCATGGATGGTCCGCAAATCCCCGAACGCTGGTCGGCCCGCTACGCCACCGCGTTGGCCGAGGACCCGGGGTCGTCGGTGCTCACCTTGACTTCGGCCGCCTTGATGCGACGCAGCAATCAGACCCGATCCCCTTCCCGACCCGAGAACTGGAGCATCGCCTTGTGGCGTGACGACAGCGGGCGTAGCGTTCCCATCGTGTGCGACGACAAATCGCACGGGGTGGTGCTGACCTTGTCGGGCTACCGCACGACCGAGGTCAGCCTGGACGGACGCGCGAACCCCCTGGCGCGGGCGTGGCGCTATCACGGTCACCAGCCGGTGCGCGTCGATCCCAAGGCTCCGGCCCTGGACGTGGACGAGGGCGACGACCTGTCCTTGGAAGAAGTGGTGCGACTGGTCACCGGCCTGGACGAGCGGATCCCGCCGCGCCGCCAACCGAGCGCCCCCCCGGTCTCAACCCCGGAAACACCGGCCTGACCCTCCCAGCCCGGGCGGAGCCGTGGGCGCCATTGCCTCTTTTCCCTGGCGGCCCCTATACTCCCCGGCGGCCGGAACGCCCCCGTGACGGACTCCAGGACCGTCGCGCGCGGGCCGGGTCCGGTCCATCAGCAGGGAGAGATCTGTCCATGAACCGTCGTGACTTCCTTGGCGCCGCCGCGGCCGCCGGTGCCGTGGCCGGCGCCGCCGCCGCCCAGTCCGCCTTTCCCCGTCCCGCCCTGGCCCAGGGCGTGCGCGAGATCAAGATGGTGACCTCGTGGCCCAAGGGCTTTCCGGGCCTGGGCACCAGCGCCGACCGTCTGGCCCAGCGCATCACCCGCCTGAGCGGCGGACGCCTCAGCGTCAAGGTGTTTTCGGCCGGCGAACTGGTGCCCGCGTTCGAGGTTTTCGACGCCGTCTCCAACGGCACCGCCGAGATGTATCACAGCTCGGATTACTATTTTCAGGGCAAGTCCAAGGCCTTCAACTTCTTCTCCACCGTGCCCTTCGGCCTGACCGCCACCGAGATGAACGCCTGGGTTCACCATGGCGGCGGGCAAGCCCTGTGGGACGAGCTGTCGGCCGGCTTCAACATGAAGGCCTTCCCCACCAGCAACACCGGCGTGCAGATGGGCGGTTGGTTCAACAAGGAAATCAACACGCTGGAGGACTACAAGGGCCTCAAGATGCGCATGCCCGGCCTGGGTGGCGAAATCCTGCGCCGCCTGGGCGCCACCGTGGTCAACCTGCCCGGGGGCGAAATCTTCCCGGCCCTGCAATCGGGCGCCATCGACGCCACCGAATGGGTGGGTCCCTGGAACGATCTGGCGTTTGGCTTCTACAAGGTGGCCAAGTATTATTACTACCCTGGCTTCCACGAGCCTGGCGCCATCATCTCGGCCGCCGTCAATCTCAAGTTCTGGAACAGCCTGAGCGACGAGGACAAGGCCATCATCGCCGCCGCGACCGGCGCCGAGAACGACTACGGCTTGGCCGAGTTCAACACCCGCAACGCCGACGCCTTGCAAACCCTGGTCAACGACCATCACGTCGAGGTGCGCAAGATGTCCGACGACATCATCCAGGCGATTGGCCAGTTGTCGGGCGACGTGGTGCGCGAAATCGCCGCCGGCGACGCCACCACCACCCGCGTGTACGAGAGCTTCCTTGCTTTCCGCAAGAAGATGGTGAGCTGGAGCCGCATCGCCGATCAGGCCTACGCCAACGCGCGCGCCCTGCCCTTTACCTACTAAGCGTTTTCGCAGGCCCGGCCCCGGCCTTGAAACGAACCGGGGCCGGGTCCGCAACCTTGGCGCCGGCCTCTTCCCTCAAACGGGGGAGTCCCTGGCGGGCTCTCCCCGATCGGGCGGATTTCGGGGCGATCGCAGGGCAATCCGGTGAAGCCCTGGACGCCTTTGAAAGAGGGTTCCTCAACGCCGCGACGGCGGCGCGCGGCTTGTGTCGCGCGAGCCAGGCGCACGGAGTGCGCGCCCGACGCTTGAGGGCCTCGAAAAAACGCCAGGGCAATCGGTTCACGCGGTTGCCCTGGGGGCGATCGGGTTTGACCTTGCCGCGCAAAGGCCGGATGGTGTGCCCCTCCCCCACCGCGCGGTCGGCCGGCATGCACGCCTCCCCGGCCCCGCCTTGCTTCCATCCCTTTTTTTCCGGGAGGTTCCGGTGTTCTTTTTGCACCGCCTTTCGCGCGCCCTGGATGCCTTCAACACGGCCATCGGGCACGCCGTGGCCGGACTTGCCGTGCTGATGGTCCTGGTCCAGTTCGCCGTCGTGGTCCTGCGCTACGTGTACGGCCTGGGTTTTGTCTGGCTTCAGGAATCGGTTTTGTACATGCACGCCATGCTGTTCATGGTCGCGGCCGGCTATACCCTGGTCGAGGACGGCCATGTGCGCGTTGACATCTTTTACCGCGAGGCGCCGGCCCGCAAGAAAGCCCTGGTTAACTTGCTGGGCTCCTTGTTCTTCTTGATTCCGTTTTGCATCCTGGTTCTTTACGTGTCCTGGCCCTATGTCGCCAATGCCTGGGCCGTGCACGAGGGATCCAAGGAAACCAGCGGATTGCCGTTCTTGTACCTGTTGAAGTCCGTCATCTTGGTCTTCGCCGGGTTGCTGATGGTCCAGGCGGTTTCGGTGGTGGCGCGTTCGATTTTGTGTCTCGCGGGCCTGGATGATGCCTTCGAATCGGCCAGGGAGCCGCGCTCATGACCTTTTTCGAACGCGAGATTTATGCCCTGGTCATGTTCGCCACCACCTGCGGCCTGCTGCTGCTGGGCTTTCCCGTGGCGTTCACCCTGGCCGGCGCCGCCTTGGTGTTTGGCCTTGTGGGCACCGCGATCGGGGCCTTCGACGTTGCCTTCCTCAGTGCCATGCCCCAGCGCATTTTTGGCACCATGACCAACGACGTGCTTATTGCCGTGCCGTTGTTCGTGTTCATGGGCGTGATGCTGGAGCGCTCCAAGGTTGCCGAGGACCTGCTGGAAAGCATGGGCCGCCTGTTTGGCTCGCTGCGTGGCGGCCTGGGGCTGGCCGTGTGCCTGGTGGGGGCCTTGCTCGCCGCCTCGACCGGCATCGTGGGCGCCACCGTCGTCACCATGGGGCTTTTGTCGCTGCCCACCATGTTGCGCCGGGGGTACGACCCGGCCCTGACCTGCGGCTCGATCTGCGCCGCCGGCACGTTGGGCCAGATCATTCCGCCGTCCATCGTCCTGGTTTTGCTGGGCGATCAGATTTCCAACGCCTACGCCGATGCCCAGCGCGCCTTGGGCAACTGGTCGCCCGATCCGGTCAGCGTGGGCGACATGTTCGCGGGCGCCCTGGTGCCGGGGCTGCTGCTGGTCTTCTTGTACATGGCGTACATCGCCGTGGTGGCCTGGCTGCGCCCGTCGCACGCCCCGGCCATCGAGGATGACACCCCCACCGCCGGCCGCCTGGAAACCCTGGCGCGGATCGGGCACGCCCTGATGCCCCCCCTGGTCTTGATTGTCGCGGTCCTGGGCTCGATCCTGGTCGGCGTGGCCACCCCCACCGAAGCCGCCGCCCTGGGCGCCATTGGCGCCTTGCTGCTGGCGGGGTTGCGCGCGCCCGGGGGCTCCTCGCGTCCGATCAAGGCCGCCGGGCTCGGGGTCTTGCTGATGCTGGCCATGGTCGAGCTGTTCGACCTGCGGGTCATGCGCACCACCATCGGCCTCGCCGACGGCCTGGCCATCGCGGCCGCCACCGTGGGCCTGGCCGGGGTCGTGTGGGGCCTCGCCGTGGCCTTGATCCGCATTGGCCGGACCGGGACCTTGATGGAAGTCGCCCGCGCCACCGTTCAAATTTCGTCGATGGTGTTTGTCATCGTCATTGGCGCCGGCCTGTTCTCGCTGGTGTTCCGGGGATTGGGCGGCGAGGAGATCGTGCATCAGTTCCTGACCGGCCTGCCCGGCGGCGTGGTGGGCGCCATGCTGGTCGTGATGCTGGTCATGTTCGTCCTGGGTTTCTTCCTGGACTTTATCGAAATCATCTTCGTGGTGGTGCCGATCGTGGGCCCGGTGCTGCTGAAGATGGGCCTGGATCCGGTCTGGCTGGGGGTGATGATGGCCATGAACCTGCAGACCTCTTTCCTGACCCCGCCTTTTGGCTTTGCCCTGTTCTACCTGCGGGGCGTGGCGCCGGCGGAAATCACCACCATGCATATTTATCGCGGCGTGGTGCCGTTCATCCTGATCCAGGTTCTGGCGCTTGCCTTGCTGTCCCTGGTGCCGGAGCTGGCCACCTGGCTGCCGCACGTGGTGTTCGGATAGGTCGGCGCGGGCCGTCGGGAGAGCGACGGGGGACAGCGCGCCCCCTCCTCTCCCGATGGCATTTTCCGCTTTCCGGGCCCCCCTACGCCGGGCCCGCGTCCCCGGACGCCCTGGGGACCAGATTGCCCAGCACCGTGTCGGCCGGTTCGGGCCGGGCGAACAGAAAGCCCTGGACGGAATCGCATCCTTGGGCGCGCAGATACTCGTATTGGGCCTGGGTTTCCACCCCCTCGGCGATCACTTCCAGCCCCAGGCTGTGGCCCAGGTTGATGACGGCCCGCGCGATCACCGCGTCATTGTCGCTGTCGTTGCCTTCCTTGCCCAGGTTGTGGACAAACGACTGATCCACCTTCAACCGGTCCACCCGGAAACGCTTCAGATAACTGAGCGACGAATACCCGGTGCCAAAATCGTCAATCGCCAGACGGATTCCCGCGCGGGAGATGGCCTCCAGCAGCACGATGGCCTGGGTGACGTCTTGCATCAGCATGCTTTCCGTCAGTTCCAGTTCCAAGTCTTCCGGAGGCACGCCGTATTCGCGCAGGACCGAAAGCACCCGCTCCACCAGCCCGCGATTGCGAAACTGCACCGCCGACAGGTTGACGGCGATCAGCAGCCGGGGACAGCCGCGTTGACGCCAGTGGGCATAATGCGCCAGCGCCGAGCGCAGAACCCAGTCGCCCAGTTCGTGAATCAGGTCGCTGTCCTCGGCCACGGCAATGATGGTCGAGGCCGGGATCGGCCCCAAGGTGGGATGGGTCCAGCGGACCAGGGCCTCGGCCCCCGAGGGCCGGGCGGTGCGGACATCGTATTGCACCTGGAAATGAACCGCCAGCTGGTCGCCCTGGGCCAGGGCCCGGCGCAAATCCCCCTCCAAGCTGAGACGGGCGGCGGCTTCCGCGTTCATTTCGTGGGAAAAGAACAGGCAATGCTCGTTTTCCGAACGCTTGGCCCGGTAGAGGGCCATGTCGGCGTTGCGGATCAAGGTGTCGGGATCCGTGCCATCTTGCGGATAGATGGCGATGCCCATGTTCGCCCCCACCCGGACCTCGTGGTTGCCCAGGTCCACGGGCGTGCGGATGACCTCCAGCATGTGGCGCGCGACGGCGGACGCGCCATCGGGACCGGCCACCCCCAGTTGGATCAAGGCGAACTCATCCCCCCCGATCCGGGCCACCGTGTCGGCCTTCTCGGCCGCCGCGTTGATGCGCGAGGCGATGGTCATCAAGAACAGATCGCCCACCGCATGGCCCAGGGTATCGTTGATGCGGCTGAAGTGGTCGAGATCGATGAACAGCACCGCAAGCCCCTGGCCGGCGCGGCGCGCGTGATGGACCGCCTGGTCAAGCCGGTCGCGAAACAGCACCCGGTTGGGCAGGCGGGTCAGGGAATCGTAATTGACCAGCTGGCGGATGCGTTCCTCGGTGCGCTTGCGCGCGGTCACGTCTTCCTGGACCGCGACCAGATGGCGCACCCCGCCCGCTTCGTCCAGAACCGGGGTCAGGCTCTGGTTGACGACGTAGGTCCGGCCGTCCTTGCGCCGTTCGGTCATCTCGCTGCGCCAGACCCGCCCGGCGCGCACCGCCGCCCACACCTGTTCCAGTTCGACCGCGTCGGTGGTGCCCGGCTGCAACACCGCCGGCACGCGCCCGATCAGTTCCTCGGCACGGTAGCCGGATAGTTGAACGAAGGCTTCGTTCACCCATTCAATGCGGCCCTCGCCGTCGCTCACGAAAATCGCGTTCACGACGGCGCCAATGGCCAGGTCGCGCAGGTGCTGGTGATCGCGTTCGCGCAGCCGCGCCAAGGTGGCGCCCAGCCGCAAGGCCAGGGCTTCGAGCGCCGCCGAAACCTCGGATGTCAGTCCCACCGGGCTCGCCCAGCCCAGGCAGAGCATGCCCATCACGTCGCGCTGGCGCCACAGCGGCACGCAGACAAGATCGGCGATCCCGGTTGCCCGGGCCCACTCCGGCCCTTCCTCGACCAGGAGGTGGACGGGCCGGCCCATGCGGCACGAGGTCGTGGCCGGCACCCGGCTGGCGCCTTCCAGCGGCGCGGCGGCCGCGACGGTTTCAGGGATCTCGGGCAGATCCGGCGCGGCCCCGCCCGCCTTGCCGGCCACCCGCAAGGCCCCCTCGTGGTCCATCACCCCCACCCAGGCCAGCGGGCACTCCAGCAAGGCGACCACGCGCTCGCACAGGGTTTGCGCCAGACCAGCCGCGCCCAGGGGCTGATCAAGGCCGGTTTCAAGGGCCACGGTCAGATCGGCCAGACCCTGGCACAGGACCTGCGCGCTGGCATCCTTGAGGCACAACACACTGCCCGCCCCGGGCCCGCCCGCTTCCAGATCGACAATGCGCACCTCAAGGGCAACACGCCGGCCGTCGCCGCGCACGCCATGCAGCACCAGGGGGTCGGCGCCATGCTCCTGGTGCTGGGGCAGCGCGGCGGGCACGGGCCAGCCACCGGCCAGGGCGGGGATCACCAGGGCCACGGGCTGGTCGCGCAGAAGCTCGGGATCCACGCCCAGCAAGGCCACGGCCCCGGGGGAAAGGTCGGTCATCCGCCCTTGCGAATCCACGACCACCAGACCATCGCACAAGGCATGAACGAGGGAATCGGGTGCCGTCAGCGCCGTGCTGACGCCTCCGCCCCGCCGGCCGCCCCCCCGCCACCACCCCACCCCCAGGCCGACAGCCAGCGCGCTCCCCACGCCAATCAGGCTCATCACGGTCGCCGACGGGAAGAAATCGGGCACAATCATGGGACACGGCTCGTCTGGAGGGGGGGCGAGACCAGGAACAAAGAAACGGGCGGCCCGCTATCCGAACTGAACCGCTCTCTGGCATGGAACCGTTATTATCGCGCCAGGGACGGGGACAAGAAAAGCCCTTCCCCGCCCGAGGAGATGCCCACGTGGGAAAAAGGCCTCCCGCCCGAAGCGCGCTCCGGGTTCATTTGGTGGTCGCCACGTACACGCCATCCCAGTCGCTTGCCGGCGGATCGGCTTCGTAGGCATCCAGGCGATGGCCATAAAGGTCCAAGAACCCTTTCAGATGGAAGGCATCCGCGTAGTCGCGCGCTTCCTCAAGGGCGGCGCGGGCCCCCTTCCAGTCCTGGGCCCGGTAGGCGGCGAGCAGGCGCGCGCACGCGGCCCTGGCCGCCAGGAAAGCCGGGGTTTGAGCCAGGGTTTCGTCGCCGATCAGGCCGAAAATCCGCACCGGCACGGTTTTGCCCTTCACCCGGATCAGATCCAGCTCGATCTGGGCCATGTCGGGCACCTGCGAGGCGGTCAGTTCGCCCAGGACGGTGGTCACGCCATAGGTTTTGGACTGGCCTTCCAGCCGCGAGGCCAGGTTGACGGTGTCGCCAAGGACCGAATAGTCGAAGCGCTGATCCGAGCCCATGTTGCCCACGCACACCGGCCCCGAGTTCAACCCGATGCCCACGTTGATGGGCACGTGGCGACGGTTTTCGTCGCGTGCTTCCTGCTCCAGGCTCTGATTCAGGCCGCTCAGGCGGTCAATCATGGCGAGGGCGGAGCGGCAGGCGTGGCGGGCGTGCTCGGCGTCGTCCAGGGGCGCGTTCCAAAACGCCATGATGCAATCGCCCATGTATTTGTCGATGGTGCCGTGACGGGCCAGGATCACGTCGGTCATGGGGGTGAGGAAGCGGTTGATCAGGCGGGTGAGCCCCTCGGCGTCGAACAGCTCCGAAATGGTGGTGAAGCCGCGCACGTCGCAAAACATCAAGGTCATTTCCCGCATTTCACCGCCCAGCTTCAGGCGGGTCGGATCGGCGGCCAGGCGCTCGACCAGCGCGGGGGACATGTAGCGCGAAAACGCGTCGCGGACCTGGCGGCGCTGGGCTTCCTCGCGGGTGTAGCCGGCGTAGGTCAGGTACACATACAAGGCGATGGCGACCAGGCTGGGATACACCGGATCGTAAAGCTGGAGGCTTTCCCGAAACAGCCAGAACGACGACCCGCCAATCGCGCCGACCACGACCAGCAGCAAGGTCAAGGTCCAGCGCGCCCCGATCATGGGAACGAGCACGATCAGCAAGACCCCGATGCCCAAGGTCCCCCACGCTTCCAGGTCCACGGCGTTGCGCGGGCGCTTGAGCATCTGGCCGGAGAGGAAATTTTCCAAGATGTTGGCGTGAACCTCGACCCCGGGCAGGAAACTTTCGGTGGGCGTGGTCTTGATGTCGAGCAGGCCCACCGCCGACGTGCCGATCAGGACGAAGTGGTTGCGCAGCCGCTCGGCCGGCACCCGCCCGGCCAGCACGTCGGCCGCGCTCACGTATTTGGCGGGATCGTAGCGGGAGAAATAAACCTGGAAGCGTCCGGCCTCGTCCAGGGGGATTTCCATCACCGAGACCCGGCCGTTGGGCTGGCGCGCGCGCAAGGCCATGTCCTGGATGCCTTCCAGCGTTCCTTCCCGCTTGGCGCGCAGCAAGATGTTGCTGGCCCCCATCGCCACCCGCAGCATTTCAACCGAAAGCGAGGGGTAGATCTGATCGTCGGCCGACACCCGCACCGCCATGGGAACCCGGCGCACGATGCCGTCCAGCTCGCCCTCGACCGAGAACACACCGCGCCCCACCGCCCTGGCGTCCAGGACCGGCAGGTTGAACAGCATGTGCCGGTGATCGATCAGGAACCGGGTCACGTCGTGGCCCAAGGTGGCGACCGACGACGGTGGTTTCTCGAAAAACTGGGTTTGCCCGCTGCTGGCCGACGGCGCCATGCCCAGGACCACCCGCGTCTGCCCGATGGCCGTGGCAAACACGGCGTCGTTGTCGGGCAGGCGGGCCAGGCGGGCCTTCACCTCGGGATCCTCAAGGGCCAAGGAGTCGGCCAGACGCGCGGGCGACGTGCGGTCGGCCTCGGGAAAGGTCATGTCGAAGCCCACGACCAGGGGGCCGGCCTCGGCGATCCGTTCCATGAGCTGGGCCAGAATCACCCGGGGCCACGGCCATTGCCCGATCTCCTGCAAGGAGCGGTCATCCACGTCCACGATGGTCACGACGTTTTGCTGCGTGGGACGCGGCTGCATTTTTTGGAAAAAATCGAAGGTCTTGGAGCGCAGGAACTCCACCGGGGCCGGGTCCACGAGACGGATCACCACCGCCGCGCACAAGATCACGAAGGCCCACAAACGCGCCGAGCGCAGCACCTGGCGCACCGTCAGGCGCGGCCGGGGCCGGCTGGGCCTGCCCTTGCCCCGCCGCCAGGGGAGCCCGCGCCAGCGCGCCCCGCGCGGGGCCGGGGCCTTCGGAGAGGCGTTCTCCCGGGGGGAAGGGGCCGGAGGCGGTGCCTGCGGTGTGTCCGGATTCAGTTCAACGCCATCGTCGACCACGATGCCCTCCCCTGTCCCGCCCCCAAGGGGGCAAGGCTCCTCCCCGTTTCGCGGGCACTATAAAACGGACACGGCTCCAAGGCCACCGGTGCAACCGGTTTGGGGACAGGGGACGCGGAGGGGATGCCCGCCCTTGCCCTGGGGAAAATTATGTATACACTCTCATCCGGTGGCAGACGGCGAGCTTCCGACCGGAAGCACTGGCAGGAGTGGGCGGTCCGGCATGTCCCTCGCGACAATTTTAGGTGTACTGTTCGGCTTCGGTCTGTTCATCCTTTCCGTTGTGCTCAGTACGGACAATTATTCCACCTTCATTGATGGTGCCAGCTTCATCATGGTGCTGGGCGGTACTTTTGCCGCCACGTTCGTTTCTTACGAACCGCGCTATGTTTTTAGCGCCCTGCGGGTCATGGGCTCCATTGTTTTTCATAGCGAAATCACGCGCGGCATTTTGACCCACGAAGTGGGGCGTATTATTCGCTGGGGCTACGTGATCCAGAAAACAGGCATGCCGGGACTGGAAACCGACGCCCAGAGGATCCGCCGCCAGGATCGCTTCCTGGGATTTGGCATTGATCTGGTCATTTCCGGGTACACCGGCCAGGAAGTCCGCGAGATCCTCGCCAACACGGTGGAAAGTACCTTTCAACGCCAGACCGTGCCCGCCAACATCTTGCGCAACATGGGCGCGACGGCGCCGGCCTTCGGCATGATCGGCACCCTGGTGGGCCTGATCATCATGCTCGATCACATGGGCACCGATCCCTCGGCCCTGGGCCCGGGTCTGGCCGTGGCCCTGGTCACCACCTTGTATGGCGTGCTGGCGCAGCGTCTGGTGTTCCTGCCCGCCTCGTCGAAAATCCGTCAGCGCGAGGAAATCATCCGGTTTCGCAACTATCTGGTGACCGAAGGGCTGGCCCTGCTCGCCGAACGCAAAAGCCCGCGCTACATTCAAGACAAGATGAACAGCTATCTTGATCCGGCGATCCACTTCAGCATCGATCGCATGCGCGGCCGCGAGCAGCCCAAGGACGAGGAATAGGATCCATGGCGTTCAAGGGCAATCCCTGGGGCACGCCGCAGGCGGAAGAGGATGACTCGGACTCCTGGGTTGTCACCTTCGCCGACATGTCGACCCTGCTGCTCGCGTTTTTCATCATGCTGGCGTCCATCTCGAAGGTGGACGCTGTTTTGTTTGAGCAGGTCAAGGCCGGCATCCAAAAAGGCATCGGCAACCGCGAGGTCAAGAAGCCGATCGAGGAGCTTAAGAAAGAAACCGGCGACGTCATCAAAAGCCTGCAAATCGAGGATGTCGTGGGTCTGGGCCAGGACCAGGACGGCATCGTGATCGAGTTTGCCTCCAGCGCGTTTTACGCCGCCGGCTCGGCCGAGATCCGCCCGGAGGCGACTCCGGTTCTGGAACAGATCATCGCCACCTTGAACGAACCCCGCTACCAGGGCTTCCAGATCGAGGTGCAGGGCCACACCGACGATACGCCCATCAGCACCGCCCAGTTCCCCTCGAACTGGGAATTGTCGGGGGCGCGGGCGACCCGGGTGGTGCGGTTCATGCTGGACCAGGGCGTGGACAAGGAACGCGTGCTGGCCATCGCCTACGCCGACATCGCGCCCAAGGTGCCCAACCGCACCCCCGACGGCCAGGCCATTCCCCTGAACCAGGAACTTAACCGGCGCATCGCCGTGCGGGTTTTCCCCAAAACCCATTTCTAGAGTTTGTCGGGGGAAAGTGGGTACCGCTTTCCCCGAAAAGACCAATTTAAACAGAGGGATCTATCCGTCTCCCCCTGAAGCGGATAGACTTCGGCGCGCGCCCCTCGTCACCGAGACAAGACCAGGACGCGCTGCCGTATTCCGTTCCCAGTTGAGCCCTTCAAACGGCGGCTTCCCCTTTTTCGCGGGTTTCGCCTTGGAAGACCGGTCTTCCCCAAAGGGCACGGGGCCCCGCCCCCACGCCCGGGACAGCCGGCGGGAGAGACACTCATGAACACCTGGCGTCGCCTTCTCGCGGGCATGGGAGCCATGGCTTCGCTTGTGATGGCGGAGCCGGCCCTGGCCAGGACCCTGGTCTATTGCGCCGACCGTCCGACCGAAGGATACAACCCGGCCCTCTCGACCGCCCCCGCGACCCGCGATGCCTTCGGGCGCACGGTGTTTGAAGGGCTGACCCGTTTTCGTCCCGGCACCACCCAGGTCGAGCCCGCCCTGGCGGAACGCTGGGAGGTCTCGGCCGACGGCAAGACCTACACCTTCTTCCTGCGCTCCGACGTGGCCTTTCACACCACCGAACGCTTCCGGCCCTCGCGCCCCCTCAACGCCGAGGACGTGGTGTGGTCCCTGGGCCGGCAGTGGCGCGACGACCACCCCTATCATGCGCTCTCGGGCGGCGTGTACGAAACCTTCGCCGCCCTCGGACTGCCCGATCTCCTCGACCGCATCGAAAAGGTGGATGATCACACGGTCCGCCTGAGCCTGACCCGGCCCTGGGCCCCCCTTCCCGCCACCTTGGCGCTGGCGTTTGCCGCCATCCAGTCGGCCGAATATGGCCAGGCGCTGCTCAAGGCCGGCAGCCCCGACGTTTTCGACCGCGAGCCGGTGGGCACCGGGCCGTTCGTGTTTCGCGGCACGACCCGGGACGACGCCTTGCGCTTCGAGGCTCACGAAGCCTACTGGGACGGACGCCCGCCCCTGGACGGGGTGATGATCCGGGTCATTCCCGATTCGACCCTGCGCGCCCAGGCCTTGCAGGCCGGAACCTGCCACGTCATCGCCCCCCCGGCGCCACCCGACATGGAAACCCTGCTGCTGGACCGGTCGGTCCGACTCGCCCAGGGTCCGGGGCTGTCGCTGGGCTACCTGGCCTTCAACACCACCAAGCCCCCCTTGAACGACCCGGCCGTGCGCCGGGCCCTGGCCCAGTTGGTTGATCGCAACGCGGTGGTGGCGAGCCAGCCCCCGTTCAGCGTTCTGGCGGCCACGGGCCCCCTGCCCGATGCCCTTTGGCTGGCTGCGGCGCCCGCGAGCCCCGAGGAAGCCGCTCCCGAGCCTCTCCCCGAGCCCGCGACAGGCCAGACGCAAGCGGGCCCCGCCGAGGCCGCCGCCCCCGAACCGGCCCCGGCACTAGCCGAGGATCCCGCGCCGCCCCCCCCTGTCGCCAACGCCGAGAACCCGGCGCCCCTGGCCCCCAAGCCGGCGCCGCTCAAGCCGGGAACGCCCCAAGGGGCTGCGTCCCCCAAGGCGATGGCGGCGTCCCTGCCCGTGGAAGCCCCCCCCGCCAGCCCGCCTTCGCCGCCGGAACCGGCTTCCTCGCCCAAGGCCGTGCCACCCCCCGCCCCGCCTTCTGAGACGATTGCGGAACCCGAGGGCCCCGAAACCCCGCTTCATGCCGCCCTGACCAAGGCGGGAGTGCAAAAACTGGCTCTTGGCGTGTGGGTCATGCCGGTGCAACGCCCCGCGTTCCCCCAGCCCCGGCGGGTGGGGGAACGCCTGCGCGCCGATTGGGAAGCCGCCGGTGTCTCGGTCAGCGTCGAGTCGCCCGACTGGGGCGACTACCTGAAGCGGGTCCGCGCGGGCGAGCCGCAGGTGGTCTTGATGGGGTGGACCGGAGATAACGGCGACCCCGACAACTTCCTGGGGGTGTTGCTGGGCTGCGAGGCGGTGGGCAGCACCAACGTCGCGCGCTGGTGCGACAAAACCTTCGACGACCTGGTGCGCAAGGCCCGGATCGCGGGATCCGACACCGAGCGGGCCCGGCTCTATCGGGACGCGATGGCGGTGGTGGCCGATCAGATGCCCTGGCTGCCCCTGACCCAAAGCCTGATCGTGCAGCCCATCCGCCGCTCGGTCACCGGCTGGACCGTTTCCCCGTTTGGGGGCCCCACCTTCACCGGCGTTGATCTCGCGCCATGATCCTCCTCCCCGGCGACCGGAAGCGGTCGCCGGGGCAGACCCTGGAAGGGCCCGTTGAGCCGCCCGGCTCAAGCAAGCCCCCGCCCCCTTCGTCCTTGCCCTTGCACCAGCCGCACGGCGCCCCTGCGCCGGGCGCTCCCCTGCCTTGCCCAAAACCGATTCCGGTTTGCCTTTTCCGTCCGGACTCCCTGGCTATAATTTGACGAAATTGAGGCAGCTCCCTCCCCTTGAAAGCGAGGGAGCGCTTGACAGGAGAACCCTATCAGTCTATCGATTTGATCGACAAAAACGTCCTTCCCCTTTCATGCAAGCCGAGGTGCCTCATGCGCGTGTTTCGCACCCTGACTCCGCTGGCCCTGGTGCGGGCTGCCCTGGTGGGGGGCGCCGTCCTGGCCGCGACGCCCGTCCTGGCCCAGGCGCCGTTGCTCAACGTGTCTTACGATCCGACCCGCGAGCTGTATCGGGATTACAACCTGGCTTTCGCTGCTCACTGGAAAGAGAAAACCGGGCAGGATATCGAGATCCGCCAGTCGCACGGCGGCTCGGGCGCCCAGGCCCGCGCCGTGATCGACGGCCTGGAAGCCGACGTGGTGACCCTGGCCCTGGCCTCGGACATCGACGCCATTGCCAAGCGCACCGACAAGGTGCCGGCCGACTGGCAGGCGCGCCTGCCCGACCATTCGGCGCCCTACACCTCGACCATCGTGTTCCTGGTCCGCGCCGGCAACCCCAAGGCGATCAAGGACTGGGATGATCTGATCCGACCGGGCGTCGAGGTCATCACCCCCAACCCCAAGACCTCGGGGGGAGCGCGCTGGAACCACCTGGCCGCCTGGGCCTGGGCCGCGCAAACGTTCGGGGGCGACGAGGACAAAATCCGCGCCTACATCGCCGAATTGTATCGTCACGTGCCGGTGCTTGACACCGGGGCGCGCGGGGCCACCACCACCTTCACCAAGCGCGGCCTGGGCGACGTGCTGCTGGCCTGGGAAAACGAGGCCTTCCTGGCCTTGAACGAGCTGGGCCCGGATCAGTACGAAATCGTCGTGCCGTCGATCAGCATCCTGGCCGAACCCACCGTGGCCGTGGTCGAGGGCAACACCGAAAAGCACGGCACCACCGAGGTGGCCACCGAATACCTGACCTACCTGTATTCGCCGGTGGGCCAGGCCCTGGCGGCGCGCCACTACTACCGCCCGCGCCATCCCGACTTCGCGGCGCCCCAGGACATCGCCCGCTTCCCGGCCACCACCTTGATCACCATCGACGACCCGCTGTTCGGCGGCTGGCCCGAGGCCCAGGCCCGCCACTTTGGCGACGGCGGGTTGTTCGATCAGATCACCGCGCCCCCTGGCCAATGACGGGGCAGGCTTCCTTGTCGTCGCGGCCCCTCGCGAGGCTTTGGCCGCGACGACGCCCCAGTGTCCTGCCGGGTTTCGGCCTGACGCTGGGCTTCGCCGTGTTCTATCTGGGGCTTCTGGTCTTGCTGCCGCTGGCGGCCGTGTTCTTGCGCGCGGCCGGCCTGACCCCCGAAGCCTTCTGGGCCCTGGTCACGCATCCGCGCACCATCGCCGCCTTGCGGGTGTCGTTTGGCGCCTCGTTGGTCGCGGCCTTCATCAACGTGGGCTTCGGGGCGCTCACCGCCTGGGTGCTGGTGCGCTACCGCTTCCCCGGCCGGCGCCTGCTTGATGCCGTGGTTGACCTGCCGTTCGCGCTGCCCACCGCCGTGGCGGGCATCGCGCTCAGCAGCCTGTACGCCGTGAACGGCCCCCTGGGCGGGTTGCTGGCCCCGCTTGGGATCAAGGTGGCCTATACGTGGCTGGGCGTGGTGGTCGCGCTCACCTTCATTGGCCTCCCCTTTGTCGTGCGCACCGTCCAGCCGGTGCTGGAGGATCTGGACAAGGGGCAGGAGGAAGCCGCCGCCACCCTGGGCGCCAGCCGCTGGCAGACCCTGCGCCGCGTCGTCCTGCCCGCGCTGGCCCCGGCCCTGCTCACCGGGTTCACCCTGGCCTTCGCGCGCGCGGTGGGTGAATACGGCTCGGTGATCTTCATCGCCGGCAACCTGCCCTACCGCACCGAAATCGCGCCGTTGCTCATTGTCATCCAGTTGGGCGAGTACAACTACGCGGGTGCCACGGCGCTGGCCGTCGTCATGCTGGTGATTGCCTTCGTCTTGCTGCTGGCCATCAATCTGTTGCAGGCCTGGAGCCGGCGCCGCCTGGGAGGAGTGTAGCCGTGGATCATCCCATGCCCCCCGCCCCCGCTTCTCCGACGCCCGGACCTTCCGCCGCGCGGGCTTTTCCCTCGCGGCGTCGTGGCCGCTGGCACCCGCCGACCACCGAAACCGCGCCCACCCGCGCCGTGCTGATCGCCGGCGCCGTCTTGTTCTTGCTGCTGGTGCTGCTGGCCCCGCTGATCAGCGTGTTCGCCGAGGCCCTGGCCGATGGCCTGCCCGGCTACGTCGCCGCCCTGACCGACCCCGAGGCCCTGTCGGCCATCCGCCTCACGCTTCTGGTCGCGGTGCTCAGCGTGCCCTTGAACGCCCTGTTCGGGCTGGCCGCCGCCTGGGCCATCGCCAAGTTCGAGTTTCCGGGCAAGAGCCTGTTCATCACGGTGATTGACCTGCCGTTTTCGATTTCGCCGGTGATCGCCGGCCTCGTCTACGTGCTGGTCTATGGCGCGCATGGGGTGCTGGGCCCGTTCCTTCAGGCCCACGACCTTCAGGTGGTCTTTGCCCTGCCTGGCATCGTGCTGGCGACCATGTTCGTGACCGTCCCCTTTGTCGCGCGTGAACTGATCCCGCTCATGCAAGAACAAGGCACCGGCGACGAGGAAGCCGCCTTGTCCCTGGGGGCCAGTGGCTGGCAAACCTTCTGGCGCGTGACCTTGCCCAATGTAAAGTGGGCCCTGCTGTATGGCGTGTTGTTGTGCAACGCCCGCGCCATGGGGGAATTCGGGGCGGTGGCCGTGGTTTCGGGCCGGATCCGGGGCTTCACCAACACCATGCCCCTGCAAGTCGAGATCCTGTACAATGAATACAATACCGTGGCCGCGTTCGCCGTGGCCTCCTTGCTGGCCGTGCTGGCCCTGGCGACCCTGGTTCTCAAAACCTTGCTGGAATGGCGCTATGGCGACGCCCTGATGGCCCGGCGCGGCCACTGAATCGTTTTTGTTTCGTGCTGGCGCGCCCCTCCCCGAAAAGGGCGCGCGCCCTGCCCCGCCGATCACGGGAGAGGCTGTTTCATGCGTATCGACATTCAGGGCATCCACAAGGAGTTCGGCCAGTTCCCGGCCCTGCGCGGCGTCGAGCTGACCATCGGCGACGGGGAACTGATCGCGCTGCTGGGCCCGTCCGGATCGGGCAAGACCACCTTGCTGCGCGTCATCGCCGGTCTGGAACGCCCCGACGCCGGCCAGATCCTGTTCAACGGCGCCGACATGGCCGATACCCCGGTGCAAGAGCGCAACGTGGGCTTCGTGTTCCAGCATTACGCCTTGTTCCGCCACATGACGGTTGAAGACAACATCGCCTTTGGCCTCGCGGTGCGACGCGGCCGCCAGCGCCCTTCCCGCGCCCAGCGCCGGGCCCGCGCCCGCGAGCTGCTGGAGCTGGTGCAGATGGGGGGGCTTCACCACCGCTTCCCGGCCCAGTTGTCGGGCGGTCAACGCCAGCGCGTCGCCCTGGCCCGGGCGCTCGCCATTGATCCGGCGGTGCTGCTGCTGGACGAACCCTTCGGCGCCCTGGACGCCAAGGTGCGCAAGGACCTGCGCCGCTGGCTGCGCGCCTTGCACGATGAAACCGGCCATACCACCGTGTTCGTCACCCACGACCAGGAAGAAGCCCTGGAACTGGCCGACCGGGTGGTGGTGATGCGCGACGGCATCATCGAGCAGATTGGCACGCCCGAGGATCTGTGCCTGCGCCCCGCGACCCCGTTCGTGTACGGCTTCCTGGGCGATACCAACATGCTGGCGGTCCTGGTGCGCGAGGGCACCGCCTGGCTGGGCGACCGCGCCCTGGCCTTGCCCCCGGCGCCTCCCGTCCCCGACGGCCCGGCGCGCCTGTACGTGCGCCCGCACGACTTCCGCTTCACCGACGACAGCGACGGCGCGATCCCGGGCACGGTCCAGGCCATCCGCCGCCGCCTGGACGCCTTGCGCATCGAAGTAAGCGTGGGGGGGCATCACGGCCCGGTCGAAGTCGCCCTGCCCGCTCCGGCCCCGGCCCCCGAACCCGGTCAAACCGTGTGGCTGCGCCCCATCGCCCACGGCCTGTTCCCCGGCGGCCAGGGCGTGTTCTCGGAATACGAGGCCTGATCCGCCCGTGCGCCCCCCGCGACGCCGCCGCCGGGGGGCTTCATTCTACGCAAACAGCTTCATCAGCCCCAGGATCAGACCGGTCTGCACCAGCATGGTCGCGACCATCCATTTCATGAGATCGGTCTTGGCGTCGGCGATCTCGGTTTTGATCCGGGCTTCCAACCTGGTTTCAACGTCGCGGATCTCGCCTCGAAGCGTTGTCTCGACTCCATGAATTTCAGAGCGAAGCGTTGTCTCCAACTCGTGGATCTCGCCTCGAAGGGTTGTCTCCACCTCGCGGATTTCGGATCGAAGGGTTGTCTCCACCTCGCGGATTTCGGATCGAAGGGTTGCCGCCCCTCCCTTGATCTCTGATCGAAGCGTTGTTTCGACGGCCTCCAACGCCCCCTTCAGGCCCCGGACATCCTCTTTCAGAGCCTGGACGTCTCCCTTCAGGCCCTGCATGTCTGCCTTCAAAACCTGAACATCCGCCTTCAGGCCCCGAACATCCTCTTTCAGGACCTGAACATCTTCCTTCAGGCCCTGCACGTCTGCCTTCAAAACCTGGACATCCGCCTTCAGGCCCCGGACGTCCTCTTTCAGGACCTGCACGTCTCCCTTGAGGCTCTGAACATCCGCCTTCAGCGCCTGACCATCGGTCGCAAGCGGCACAAGGTCGGCCTTGGTGGCCAGGTCGCCAACGGCGGCGGCCTGGGCGTCGCGCAACAGGTCGGTCAAGGTTTCGGCCTGCCCCTCGGTCAGGCCGACGGCTCTCATGCGCTTGACCGAGGCGTGGGTATCGAACGACAAGGCGTGCATGGCCGGGCTCCGTTTTCCTCTTCCCTCTCATCATGGGCAAGCACGGCCTTCGCCGCAAGGACGGGGCCCCGCTTTGGAGGCCGGACCGGACGGGAGCCCACCGCCACGCATCCCAATACGATGAGCGCCCCCAGCCCTTGCCACGGCGTCAGGATCTCGCCCAAAAACACCCAGCCCAGGACCACGGCGCTCACGGGGCTGAGAAAGCCGAACGCGGTCACGACGCCGGGGCCCAGGCGCGCGATCCCCCGGAACCAGAAAAAATAAGTCAGGGCCGCGCCCACCGCGCCCAGCCACACGAACCCCGCGATATTGACCGAGTCCAGCGGCGGCAGCGGCGGTTCCAGCGCCAGCGCCAGCGGCACCAGCAACATCCCGCCCGCGCACAGTTGCCAGGCGGTGAAGGTCAGCGCCGGCACGGGAGGTTGCCACTTGCGGGTCAGCACGACCCCGCACGCCATGGAAAAGGCCCCCACCAAAGCGGCCGCGACCCCCAGCGCATCCAGACCGGCCCCGGGGCCGAGAACCAGCAGGCCCACCCCCGCGATGCCCACCCCGGCCGCCCCCAGGCCGCGCGCGCTTATGGGCGTGCCCAACAAGGCCCGCGCCAGCAGCAGCACCATCAACGGCTGGACCGCGCCCACCGTGGCCGCCACGCCCCCGGGCAGGCGGGCGGCGGCCACGAACAGCGCGGCCCAGAAGATGGTGAAATTCAAGGCGCCCAGCACCAAAAGGCGCCCCAGCCACGCCCTGGGCGGCAGGCGGCGCGCAAGCAGCAAAAGCAGCAGGCCGGCCGGCAGGGCGCGCAGAAGCGCCGTGGTCAGGGGATACCCCGGCGGCAGCATCTGCGTGGTGACGATATAGGTGGACCCCCACACAACAGGGGCCAGCGCGGCAAGACAGGCATCCACGGCCCTGGACATCGGAACCTCCCAACTCTCTTGATATCAAGATAATTCAGGAAATCTTGACGTCAAGAGAGTTGGGCGCTATCCCCTGGAGCCATGGATTCCGTCGATCGCCTCTTGGACCAATGGCACCGGGAGCGGCCCGATCTTGATGTCGGGCCGATGGGGGTGATCGGGCGCCTGATACGGATCCGCGAGCATCTGATGGAGGCCATGGCCCGGGTCCACAAGGCGCACGGCCTGACCCCGGCCGGCTTCGACGTGCTGGCCACCTTGCGCCGCGCCGGCCCACCGCACGCACTCAGCCCCTCGGCCCTGGTGGAGTCGACCCTGGTCACCTCGGGCACCATGACCCATCGCCTGGACCGGCTGGAAGCGGCGGGATGGATCGAACGCCGCCCCAATCCCGAGGACGGCCGGGGTTCGGTGGTCGCCCTGACGCCGGCCGGATTCGCGCTGATTGACCACGTGATCGCCGACCACGTGGCGGCCCAGCACCGCCTCCTGGCCGCCCTGCCCGCCCCCACCCGCGCCCGCCTGGACGCCGACCTCAAGGCTTGGCTGTCGGGCTTCGAGACGCCGCAAGAGATCTCCGGGGACTGACGAGAAAACAGGAAACCCCGGATCAGCCCGCGCGTAGGGTCCGCAAGGCGTCGATGATCTTGTCCACCTCGGTATACGGCCCTTGGGCCTGGGTTTGCTTAATCTGTTCTCGTCCCCAGCATGCCGCCTCAATGGCTTTGCCGAGGTTATCTCGCAAGACAAGCCATAACCCGATCATGCCCTTTTCGTAATGGGGCAGGTACTGACATACACGGCGACGGATATCGTCCTGGTCGACAAAAACACTCGTGGTTTTTTCGTAATGGCAAAGAATCCAGTATTCGAAACAGGGATCCGAGGGAACAGCCCGAAACCTCGACCCTTTCTTCGTAATTGCAGCCAGGGCCTTATCGAAGGTTTTAAACCGGGCATCCGTCCATTCCCGATCAAAAACGCAATAAACAGCATCGAAAGGGCCGTCCTGCTTATCCTTGCGGACGGCAAAATCGACTATTTTCAGGGGATCGGAACGGCACTCCCGACCGCAAATCACAACATCCGCCGTGGGCAAGCGCCAATCCTGTTTGAGCCCTTCAAAATACCGGGGCTCGGTTTTCTCGCCTTCGCAGACAATCAACACCCGGTCGCGCGGTTTCCTTGATCCTGCACGACGGGCCAGGGCTTGGTCGCTTTTCGGCCTTCTGCCCCCCGCCATGCCTTACGCTCCCTCGCGTTCGTCCATGGGCACCGCCCCATACCGACCGGCGAGATACCCCCGCTGCAAGGATTCGTGGGCACGGACCTTGTAATCCGACAAGGGGGTCACGGTGGTAGCAAGATCCCGGGTCCGTTCGACCATCCAAATTTGGTCCGAGTGCAGGAAATCCCGATCCAGAACAGAGGTGTCATGGGTGGTTAAAACCAGTTGCGCCCCGTGGGGATTGGTTTCCTTGTCGTGGAAAAAATCAATAAGCCGCCGGAACGCCAGCGGATGCAAACTGTTGCTCAACTCATCCACCACGACAACAAGGCCGTTATCGAGGACATCGAGCCACGGGCCGGCAAGAGCGAACAACACCCGGGTCCCATCGGACTCCTCGGTATCCAGATCCAAATAGACAAGGCGGTCATCATCGGCGCGATGACCGAAAGCGGTACGAGCCCATGTGGCATCCGACAAAGCCTTACTCAAAACGACTGAGATATCTTGAGGAAGTTCTTTGATTTTTACCTGATCAACAGGAAAGGGGTGCTCCGTGATCCGGATATCGCTCACATCAACTCCTGCCGCCTGCATCAAGTGAAGGATACGGCGCTTCATATCCGGGTCTTCGCACTGTCGAACAGAAAAGCTCTCTCCCAACCGTTCACTTGAGCGAATGACTTGCAAGCGCGAGTGAAACCAGTTGAATGGAACGCGAAGAGGAGTTGCATTCAACTGCACCGCCGAGGAAAGAAACAAGGCGTTATCCCGAGTACTTTGTTTCCACGCCTCCTTTTCGCCTTTCAGTGACGGATTGACGTACCATTCCTCACGGGGGCCCCGCCGCTCGAACCAGCGCTGGGTCCGCCCCCCCGGGGGGCGCGCGAACAACCATTCCTCGTGAACGCGGGTGTCATCGGCAACGAACCCGTACTGGAAACGGATATCGTCTTCGCGAAAGATGATTTCGAATTCGGACGGCGCGGCCCGAGTGGCGGCGGACAGACGAAACGGTGCCAGGTCCAGGGGGTCGCCTTCCTGGGATTCGCGGGCGGAATCAACCACCAGGCGGCGCATCGCGCCAAGGGCCTTGACCAAGGTGGTCTTGCCGGCTCCGTTGGGGCCGAAAACCGCCGCCGCCGGCACCAGACGGGGCACCCCGCGATCGCCGGTTTCGATGCCAATGTCGCGGATGCGCTGGGACGAACCGCCAACCAGGGAAAGGGTTTGCCGATCCCGGATCGAACGATAATTCCGTACCGAGAACTCGACCAGCATGCGACACCCTTTGCCAAAAAGATCAGGAGGGTTCGCCTACGCTCCCCTCTCTTGGTGATCGCATCGCGGAGCGCACGCCCTTGACCCTCATTAAGAAGATATTCTGACGGGTTTTATGCGCAAACGGAAGAATAAACCAGGGAAGGAGAGTTTCCCCCTCCCCCCTCAGCCCCCCTCGGCCAGGGCGGGCTCGGCGGCAGTGGCGGTTTCCAGGGCGTCGTGGGCTTCCAGCCACGTCTCTTCGGCTTCGGCAATCGCACGCTGAGTCTCGCCCAGTTCGCGTTGCAGCGCGGTCAGGGGCGCGGGCGGGCCCTGGTACAAGGCGGGATCGGCCAGACGGGCTTCCAGCTTGGCCTTGGCCGCTTCCAGGGTGGCGAGGCGCTTTTCCGCCGCCTCCACCTTCTTGCGCAAGGGAGCAAGGCGGGTGCGGGCCTCGGCGGCGGCGCGGCGGCGGTCCTTCTGGGCGGCGGCCGAATGGGCCATGTCGGCGGAGTCCCCGCCCGCCTCCGACGATCCCGAGCCTTCGCGCCGGGCCTCGCGGGCGCGATCAAGCAGCAAGCGGCGGTAGTCGTCCATGTCGCCGTCGAAGCTCGTCACCGTGCCACCATCGACCAGCCACAGGCGGTCCGCCACCATCTCGACCAGACGCGGATCGTGCGACACCAGCACCACCGCGCCTTGAAAGGTGTTGAGCGCGCGCATCAAGGACTCGCGCGAATCGATGTCCAGGTGGTTGGTGGGCTCGTCGAGGATCAAGAGATGCGGCGCCTCGCGGCAGGTCAGGGCGATCAGCAAACGCGCCTTCTCGCCCCCGGACAGCGACGAAACCAAGGTGTTCACCCGGGGTTCGCCAAAGCCGAACCGCCCCAGGTGGGCGCGGATCTTCTGGTCGGGCAGATCACCCATCAACCGCCGGCCGTGCTGCAAGGGCGTTTCGCCGGCGCGCAGTTCCTCGGTCTGGTGCTGGGCGAAATAGCCCACCCGCAGCTTGGCCGGCGCGCGCAAGCTGCCCTCCATCAGCGACAGACGCCCGGCCAGGACCTTGGCCAGGGTGGACTTGCCGTTGCCGTTAGCGCCCAGCAGGGCCACGCGGTCGTCCATATCCAGGCGCAGATTCAGCCCGCGCAGGACCGGACGCTGGTCATAGCCCGCGATCCCGCCTTCGATCGCGATCACCGGCGGCGGCAGGGGTTCGGGATCGGGAAAATCGAAGGGGATCACCGATTCCTCGATCACCGCCGCGATCGGGGGCATGCGTTCCAGCCGTTTGAGCCGGCTTTGCGCCTGGCGCGCCTTGGTCGCCTTGGCCCGGAAGCGGTCGATGAACGCCTGCATGTGGCGGCGCTCCTCGGCCTGGCGGGCCGCCGCCTTGGCCTGGTGTTCCTGGCGCTCGGCGCGGGTGCGCTCGAAGCGGTCGAAGTTGCCGGCATACGAAACCAGCCGGCCGTTTTCCAGGTGCACGATCCGCTCCACCGCCCGGTTGAGCAGATCGCGGTCGTGGCTGATCACCACCAAAGTGCCGGGATAGCTGGCCAGGAAGGTTTCCAGCCACAGCGTGGCTTCCAGGTCCAGGTGGTTGGTCGGTTCGTCAAGCAGCAGCAGATCGGGCCGCGCGAACAAGGCGGCGGCCAGCGCCACGCGCATGCGCCAGCCCCCCGAAAAGGTACCCACGGCGCGGGTGTGATCGGCGGGCGCGAACCCCAGCCCCGACAGGATGGCCGAGGCCCGGGCCGGGGCCCCGTGCGCCCCGATCACCGCCAGGCGTTCGTGCAGGTCGGCCAGGTGGTGGGGATCGGGGTCGGCTTCCAGGGCGGCCAGCAAGGCGGCGCGCTCGGTATCGGCGGCCAGCACGCAGTCCAGCAAGGGGGTCTCGCCGTCGGGGGCTTCCTGGGCCACCTGCCCGACGCGGGCACGCGGGCGCACGGTGATGGAACCGCCGTCGGTCGAGCGCTCGCCCAGGATCAGGCGAAACAAGGTGGTCTTGCCAGTACCGTTGCGCCCGACCAGCCCGACCCGCTGCCCTTCCGGCACATGAACGCTGGCGCCTTCCAGCAAGGTTCGCCCGCCAATGCGACAGACCACGTTATTCAAATGCAGCATGGGCGGAAACCTTCCGGAAACAAGGACTCAAGCCAGAGTGAGACCCGAAAAGCGGGAACCGTCTTTCGGATAAGCCGAGCGTAAACACAAAGAGTGAGAACATCGTGCCTGGATCGGGTTCAACACACGATGCTCTCGGGTCGGGGAAGCCCCCAGCATAACGGCCCGGCCGGGGGGCGCGCCAGGGGGGGAGCGGCTTAGCGCGCGAGAGAGCGTTGCTCCCCGGCCAAGGGCGCTTCATCGCCCCGCAAGGCCGCCTCCAGCGCGTCGCCCAGCACGGTGCCCCAGGCTTCGACCCCGTCCTGGGTGTCCACCAGATCCTGGCGGACCTCGACCGCGAGATGGGGCAGGCCCACCGCCTCGGCGTGGATGCGGGTGGTGTAGCCGACCTCGCGCCCCGAATAGGGCTCGTTGTCGCCCACCACCACCGCGGGCGCCTGCCGGGCCAGGGCTCCCATCAGCGCCCGGGCCAAGCGGTCGTCCTGGTTATGCAACACCCCGATGTGCCACGGCCGCGCCGCGCCGGCGAGGACCGGGGTGAAGGTGTGAATGGACACCAAGGCCGGCCCGGTTCCCTGGCGCGCGAGGTGGGCGAGGCGTCGGGCGATGGCGTCGTGATAGGGCCAGAACAGGGCCTCGCGGCGGCGTTCCCGGGCGGCCTCGTCCAGGCCCCTGTTGCCGGGCACCACGTGACCGTCGGCTTCCTCGGGCATGGCCGAGGGGTCGCCGGGGGCGCGGTTGAGATCGATCACCAGCCGGGAATAGGTGGCCACCACCGCCGTGGCCTGGAAGCGGTGGGCCAGGAAGCGGGTCAGGGCCTCGGCTCCGATGTCCCAGCCGACATGCCGGTCGAGCACGGCGGGCTCGACGCCCAGGCCGGACAAGGCACCGGGCACCCGCTGGCCGGCGTGATCGCAGACCAAAAGCAGGGGCGGACGGGCGTCGGGGTTGAGAACCTGGTACGGAGGCGGATCATCGGGGGCAAGCAGCACGGACACGGCACACGGATTCCCTGAAAACGACGGGACGCGAAAGGCGCCTGCCCCCCGCGTCCCGTGCCGGCTTCAGGGCTTATCCACGCCTCCGGTGGTGCTGATTGGCGTAATGAGCCATGCGGATATCGTGGGTGGTCAGGTGCTCGCGCAGCCAGTTGGCAAGATAGTGGAAGAAGGGCATCACGATATCCTCGCCCCGGTCAAGGCGTTCCTTGAACACCACGATCTCGCGCAAGGTATCCTGATGGACCTTGCGGTGCTCCTCCAGGCCGGGATAGCTGATTTCGCGCATCATGGTTTCTTCCTCGCGGAAGTGATCCTCGAACGTGCGAATCACTTTCAGGAGCATCGACGGAATGCGCTCGTTGCCGCGCCCGGTGATCAGGTCCTGGTAGTAGCCATTGATTTCATTCACCATGTCGCGGTGATGGTTGTCGATGACGGGCAGCCCCACTTCCAGGGCCTGATCCCATTCCAGCAGAACCTTTTCCGTGTCGTCGGCGCGGACCTGATCGAGGAAACGCTTGACCTCCTCGCGCAGGAATTCGGCCTGTCGCGACAGATTGGCCGAGGCCCCGGCGATTTCGTCGGCCGAGTGGCCGGTTTCGTTGGCGGCTTCCTGAACGATCAGGATGCTGTGGCTGACCTCGCGCGTGCCTTGCGAGGCCTGATCGACGTTGCGGGCGATTTCCGAGGTGGCGGCCGTTTGCTGTTCCACGGCGGCCGCGATCGAGTTGGCGATCTGGTCAATTTCGGTGATGGTTTCGCTCACCGCCTCGATGGCGCGGGCGGCCTCGTTGGTGACGGCCTGCACGCGGGAGATCTGGCTTGCGATTTCGTCGGTGGCGCGGGCGGTCTGGGTGGCCAGGGTCTTGACCTCGGACGCCACGACGGCGAACCCCTTGCCGGCGTCGCCCGCGCGCGCGGCCTCGATGGTCGCGTTGAGGGCCAGCAGGTTGGTTTGCGAGGCGATGTCGTTGATCAGGGTCACGATCTCGCCGATCTTGCCCACCGCCTCGACCATCTGTTCAACCGTGGTGTGGGTGGTGTGGGCCTGGTGGGCGGCCTGATCGGCCACCGTTGACGAGCGATGGATGTGCTGGCTGATCTCGCCTTCCGAGCTGGCCAGTTCCTCGGCCGCCGCCGCCACGGTGTTGACGTTGTTCGAGGCCTCCTCGGCCGACGCGGCCACGGTGGTGGCCTGGGCGCTGGTTTCGCGCGCCGTCGCCGCCATCTGGGCCGAAGCCGCCTGCAACTGCGTGGCGGCCGAGGTCACGGTTTCGACCACCTGCCCCACGCTGGCCTCGAAGGTGTCGGCCATCTGGCGCACGGCCGCCTTGCGTTCTTCATCGGCGCGCTGCTTCTGGGCTTCCTGCTCGCGCTGCAGATGCTCCACGCGGATGGCGTTTTCCTTGAACACCTGCACGGCCTGGGCCATGGCCCCGATTTCGTCCTTGGCGTCGCGCGAGGGAATGGTGATGGTCTTGTCGCCGTCGGCCAGCTTGCGCATGGCCTCGGTCATCGCCCGCACCGGCACCGACGTGGTGCGAATGATGATGACCGCCGCCAGCACCCCCAGCACCAGCGCCACCCCGGAAAGACCGATGCCCAGGCTGCGGGCGGTTTCCAGGTCGCTTTCGCTGTGGGCCAGCAAGGCTTCAAGGGCGTCGGCCTGGGCGTTGGCCGCGTCGCGGGCCAGATCGCCGAACAGGGCGGCCTTGGCGGGCATCACTTCGTCGATCAACCGGGAATAGGCCATCAGGGCCTTGGTCTGCCCCGTCATCACCTCGATGTAGGCGGGGAAATCGGCCACCAGCTGGTCCAGGGCCTTGCGGTGCGCGAAGTCCGCTTCCTCGGCCTGGGCCTGCTTGAGAAGGACCAGGGCCTGGTCCAATGCCGCCAGGGCCTGGTCGGGTTTGTTGTCCCGGGGCGACAGCTGGTAGAAAACCATCGCGAGGCGGGCCTGGGAAAAGGCCTCGTACACGGCGTTGAGGCGCGCGAGCGTTGGCAGGTCGCCCTCGCGCGTCACGCGTTCCATCAGATCGGTGAGTGCCCCGACCATCCGGGGACCTTTTTCCCGGGCCTGGACGTAATAGGCATCGCGTTGCTGGCGCAGCTTCTCGACCTGATCGAAGTCGCGCATGTAACTGTCGAAGTGTTCCTTCATCCGGCCCAGCATGTCGCGCACCGTTTCGATACGGACCGCGCCGATAACCGAATCCAGTTTTTTATCCAGATCGCCCTGATAATCGCGGACGCGCTTCAGGGCCTGCGTGTCCCCGTAATAGCCATAAGTGAGGGCATGGCGACGCAACGCATTGATATTGCGATCTATTCCACGGATAGCCATGGTATTGGTGGCGATGCGCGCGTACTCGCGAAACGCCGACAGGGCCGAGGTGCCCGACGTCGCCCCTTGAAACGCCACCCCCAGGAGCAGCAGGAGCACCACGGCAAAGCCGGCAAAAACGCGGGTGCCAATCGAAAAACGGTTGATCACGACCTGTTCTCCCATCTGTTCCGGTGGTCCGTGGATGCCAGTGTCCGCGTTCCGAAGCAGGCGTGGCGGTGCGGGAGTTTTTTTGCCGTCCGGCGTGCAGGCCGTTCCCGTCTCGTTACCGCCGATATAAACTAAAGTATCGTCAATTAAGCGGCGAAGTCAACGGAGAGTGGATGGTTCCCCCCATCGGGAACCACCCTTGCGCATTTTTCAATCACCAGGACCCGATGTTGGGCAGGCTCGCCCACGGCTCAACCACCGGTAAGGGAGCCCCCTTTTGCAGGAACTCGATGGAAATGCCGTCGGGGGAGCGGATGAACGCCATCATGCCGTCGCGCGGGGGGCGGTTCAAAGTCACCCCGGCGTCGAGAGCCCGCTGGCAGGTGGCGTAGATGTCGTCGACCCGGAAGGCGAGATGGCCAAAATTGCGACCGCCCGTATACACTTCCGGGTCCCAGTTCCAGGTCAGTTCGACCAAGGGCGCCTGCTCGGTCCGGGCGCGGGCCTCGTCGCCGGGGGCGGCCAGGTACACCAGGGTGAAGCGCCCGGCCTGGTTTTCCAGACGCCTGACCTCGCGCAACCCCAGGACGTCGCAATAAAAGGTCAGCGATTGAGCCAGATCGCTGACTCGCACCATGGTATGCAGGTATTGCATGGAAGATCCTCCAACGAAAACGACAGGTGGACCAGGGCCACGCCATGAGGGGGTGATCCTGGGCCGCCTGCCTTCTAGGTTGGGGAGAAAACCAGCAAAGGGAAGGGCCCAGGGCACCGTGCATGGGACCGATGCCCGGCGCGATGCTCCAAGCCTTTGTTTCTGCCTTCGACTTATCCGGAAAGCGGTCCCCGTTTTTCGGGTCTCGCCCTATTCGGCCCAGGTGTCTTCCTTGCCTTCCACCCACACGATGCGCAGCGAGTTGGTGGAGCCCGGCGTGCCGAAGGGAACACCGGCCGTGACCACGATGCGCTCGCCCACCGAGGCGAATCCTTCCAGCAGCACCCGGTCCATGGCCATTTCCACCATTTCCGAGAAGCTGGCGATGTCGCGGCTGACCACGGCCGGATGCACGCCCCACACCAGGGCCATGCGCCGGGCGATGCGCTGACGCGCGGTCAGGCACAAGATCGGCACCTCGGGGCGCTGGCGGGCCACGCGCAGGGGCGTTGATCCCGACGACGTATAAGCCACGATCACCGCCGCGCCCACGGTGTGGGCCACCTGGCGGGCGGCGGCGCTGATGGCATCGGCGGCCGTGCCTTCGGGAACCTCGCGGCGAACATCGCGCAGGTGGTGATAATAGTCGTCGTGCTCCACCTGACAGATGATCTTGTCCATGATCGCCACCGCCTCGACCGGGAAGTGACCGACCGCGGTTTCCGCCGACAGCATCACGGCGTCGGCGCCGTCGTAAATGGCCGTGGCGACGTCCGAGGCCTCGGCCCGGGTCGGCGTGGGGGCCTGGATCATGCTTTCCAGCATCTGGGTCGCGACCACCACCGGCTTGCCGGCCTGCTGGCAGGCGTGCAGCACCCGCTTTTGCAAGATCGGCACCCGCTCGGGCGGAACCTCGACCCCCAGGTCGCCACGCGCGACCATGATGGCGTCGGACAGATCGATGATCTCGCTCAGGTGCTCGATGGCGGTGGGCTTTTCCAGCTTGCTGATGATGCCCGCGCGTCCGCCAATGATGGTGCGGGCCTCGGCCACGTCCTCGGGACGCTGCACGAACGACAAGGCGACCCAGTCCACGCCCAGATCCAGGCCAAAGGCCAGATCGCGCCGGTCCTTTTCGGTCAGGGCCGAGATCGGCAACACGGCGTTGGGCACGTTCAGGCCCTTGTGGTCGGAGAGCACGCCGCCCACGATCACCCGGGTCAGCGCCATGTCCGGGCCCAGGCTTTCCACCCGCAGCCGCAGGCGGCCATCGTCGAGCAACAGATCGGTGCCCACCTCGATCGCGCGGAAAATCTCGGGGTGAGGCAGGCGCACGCGCTCGATGGTGCCCAGGTCGGGTTCCATGTCGAGGCGGAACAAGGCGCCGGTTTCCAGCTTGATCGACCCGCCCACGAAGGTGCCCACGCGCAGCTTGGGGCCTTGCAGATCCATGAGCACGCCAACGGGGCGGCCCAGCTTGCGTTCCACCCCGCGCACCAGGTCGTAGCGGCGCCGGTGATCGTCGAACGAGCCATGGCTGAAATTAAGCCGGACCACGTCGGCACCCGCCCGGATCAAGGCTTCAAGGGTGCCTTCGGTGCTGGTGGCGGGGCCGAGGGTGGCAAGAATCTTGGCGCAGCGGTTCCGTTTCATCGAAGCCCCCTCTGGTAGAAATTGATAGGAAATCCCCCAAAAGTCGCCTTCGACGGACCGGGGTCGCGGAAAGGAGCCCTGCCCCTTCTCCCAAGGTAGACATACCACGCCCCCCGCCGGCTGTCGTGTTTAATGACCGAGACAGCGGGGATCCTGCCTTGCTTCTCCGGGGTCTCTCCCTCTTTTCGCGAATCGGAAGGCTCCGCGTGCTCGCGCCGCGCGCCCCGGCCTTGACAAAGGGGGCGGGGCCGGGGCCGAATCCGCCTCGTTGCGCGCGCGGGGCCCGGTCCGGCCGCCTTGCGCCCTCTTCCCGTCCGTGCGCCTTTTCCCATCGGAGATCCGTTTTCATGTCCCTGCGCCGCTGGCGAGGCGTTGCCGTCGCCGTGCTCAAGGTTGGCGTGTCCGCCGGCCTCCTGGCCACCATCCTGGGCAGCCTGGAAACCGACGCCGTGCTGACGCGGCTCAGCCCCGCCGTGGCCTGGGCCGCCCTGCCCGCCCTGGCCGTGCTGCAAATCCAGGCCCTGGGCGGCGCCTTGCGCTGGCGCGCCGCCTTGACCCGGCTCGGTCATCCCCTGGGCCTGGGGGCCTGCTGGCGCAACGTCTTGCTGGGCCTGTTCGTCAACCAGGCCATGCCCTCGACCATCGGGGGCGATGTCGCGCGGGTGTGGAACGGCTGGCGCCTGGGCCTGCCGGCCGGGTTCGCCACCCGCTCGCTGGTCACCGACCGGGTGTTCAGCTTCCTGGGCCTGATCGCCGTGTGCCTGGTCGGGCTGCCCTTCCTGGCCGGCCGGGCGTCCGATCCCCTGGTGATCTCGGGCCTGCTGACCCTGGTCCTGGGGGGACTGGGCTGCCTTGCGGTTTTGCTGGCCTTGCGCGCCCTGCCCGCCCGCGTCGCCACCCGGCCCGGCGTGCGCGAGGCCGTGGCCCTGTCGCGGACCGCCTGGAGCGTTCTGGGGTCGCGCCACAGCGGCCCCGTGGTCGGCGCCTTGATGGTGCTGCCCCACCTTCTTGATATCACCGTGGTGTGGCTGTACGCGCACGCCCTGGGGGCGCCGGTGGACTGGCTCGCCCTGGCCCTGGTCGTGCCTCCGGCCATTCTCACCTCGGCCGTGCCCGTGTCCATCGCCGGCTGGGGCCTGCGCGAGGGCGCCTTGGTGGTGGGCTTTGGCGTGCTGGGGCTGCCGGGCGACCTCGCCTTGGCGTGCTCGTTGCTTTATGGCGTCTCGGCCGTGGCCACGGGCCTGATCGGCGGCCTGATCTGGGGCGTGGGCGATGCCGACGGCCTGAAGGGCGCCTTGCTCGGCGCCCGGACCCCCACCCCCGAACCCGAGCCCGAGGCCCCCCGATCCTCCTGACTTGTGCCATCTTTGCGCCGGCCCCTCGCGAAGGTAGGATGATCGCTCTGTCTCCCGCGAGAGGGCCGGGATCCGCGCCCTGATGGAAAAGGATCGTTTCGTGGCGTCTTTCGAGAAACTCGACCGCCTGCGCCTGATCCGCTCGGAAAACGTGGGCCCGGTCACCTGGCGCAGGTTGATGGAACGCTACGGGTCCGCCACCCGGGCGCTGGACGCCCTGCCCGGGCTCGCGCGCAATGGCGGCCGCGCCCGCCCGATCAAGGTCTGCCCCACGGCGGCGGCGCGGCGCGAACTGGAAACCCTGGAACGGCTGGGGGCCCGGCCCCTGTTCCTGGGGGACCCCGACTACCCCCCCCTTCTCGCCGCCCTGGAGGACGCGCCGCCGGTGCTCGTGGTCCGGGGCCACGAGGGCCTGCTGACACGCCCCACGGTGGCCCTGGTCGGCGCGCGCAATGCCTCGGCCAATGGCTGCCGCCTGGCCGAGCGCCTGGCCGCCGATCTCGGCGCGGCGGGACTGGTCGTGGTTTCCGGACTTGCGCGCGGACTGGATACGGCGGCCCACCAGGGCGCCCTGGCCTCGGGCACGGTGGCGGTGATGGCGGGAGGGGTGGATGTGATTTACCCCCCCGAAAACGCGGTTTTGTACGAACAGATCGTCGCCGCTGGCGCCGTGGTCTCGGAAATGCCTCCGGGCGAGCAGCCGCAGGCGCGCCATTTTCCAAGGCGCAACCGCCTGATCAGCGGCCTGTCCCTGGGGGTGGTGGTGGTCGAGGGCGCGCCGCGCTCGGGCTCGCTGATCACGGCGCGCCTCGCGGGCGACCAGGGGCGCGAGGTCATGGCGGTGCCGGGCTCGCCCCTGGATCCGCGCGCCCAGGGCCCCAACGGCCTGATCAAGAACGGCGCCGCCCTGGTCGAGAACGCCCAGGACGTGCTGCGCGTGCTTGAACCGGTGCGCGCGCGGCCCATGGACGAGCCCGGCCGGCCTTCGCTGGACGGCACGCCTCCCGCGCCTTTGATCGATGAAAGCGATCTGGCGGCGGCCCGCGCTCCCCTGCTCGCCGCCCTGGACGGGGCGCCCGTCCCTGTTGACGAACTGATCCGACGATGCCAATTGTCACCGGCCCTGGTGGCTGTCTTGCTGCTGGAGCTGGAACTGGCCGGCCGCCTGGACCGCCATCCGGGCAACCGGGTAGGATTGGTGCTCATGCCCTGAATGCCCGTTTCGCGGGTACCCGTGCCCCGTGAAGCCACCTTATTCGTTGCGCGCCCCCTTCGTTTTATCGGTTTTCCCAGAAGGAGGGCCCGGGGGGGACCGTGCCGTTGCCCCCGCCTGCTTCCCCCTGGCCGCCCCTTGGGCCATCGGGTGTTTCCTGCCTCGCCAGCCCCCGGGTCTTCCGGGGCCACCCCCGGTTTTCCGGGTCCAAATAAAGGGTCTTGTTGGCTCATGCATGTCGTCGTCGTCGAATCCCCCGCGAAGGCCAAGACCATCAACAAGTACCTGGGTCACGACTACAAGGTCCTGGCCTCCTATGGCCATGTGCGCGACTTGCCGCCCAAGGATGGATCGGTGCGCCCCGACGAGGGCTTCGCCATGGACTGGGCGATTGACGAGCGCTCGGAACGCCATCTGAAGGAAATTGTCCAGGCCCTGAAGGGGGCCGATGCCCTGCTGCTCGCCACCGACCCGGATCGCGAGGGCGAGGCGATTTCGTGGCACGTGCGCGAGGTCCTGGAAAGCCGCAACGCCCTCGCGGGCAAGACGGTGCGCCGGATCACGTTCAACGCCATCACCCGGTCGGCGGTGGAAGAAGCGCTCGACAACGCCCGCGACCTGGATCAGCCCCTGGTCGAGGCCTACCTGGCCCGGCGCGCGCTGGATTACCTGGTGGGCTTCACGCTGTCGCCGGTGCTGTGGCGCAAGCTGCCCGGCTCGCGTTCGGCCGGACGGGTGCAATCGGTGGCCCTGCGCCTGGTGTGCGAGCGCGAACAGGAGATCGAGCGTTTTGTGACGCGCGAGTACTGGACGGTCGAGGCCCTGCTGGCCACCCGGGCCGGCGTTCCCTTCCGTGCCCGCCTGACCCACCTGGACGGGCGCAAGCTCGACAAGTTCGACCTGCCCGACGAAGCCACGGCGCAGGCCGCGGTGCGCGCGATCGAGGCCCATCCCCTGGGCGTGGTCGCGGTCGAGCGCAAGCAGGCCAAGCGTCATCCGGCGGCGCCCTTCACCACCTCGACCCTGCAGCAGGAAGCCTCGCGCAAGCTGTACTTCAGCGCGCGCCAGACCATGACCGTGGCCCAGAAACTTTATGAAGGCGTGGACCTGGGCGGCGAAACCGTGGGCCTGATCACCTACATGCGAACCGACGGCGTTTCCATCGCGCCCGAGGCGATCGCCGCCACCCGCGCCCTGATCGGCCAGGAGTTCGGCACCAGCTACCTGCCCGACCAGCCCCGTTTGTACAAGACCCGGGCCAAGAACGCGCAGGAGGCCCACGAAGCCATCCGCCCCACCGATGTGTCGCGCACGCCGGCGGCCGTGGCCCCCTACCTGACGCCCGAACAGCGCAAGCTCTACGAACTGGTGTGGAAGCGCACCGTGGCCAGCCAGATGGCGAGCGCGCTCCTTGATCAGGTCGCCGTGGACCTGGCCAATGGCCAGAACAGCGTGACCTTGCGCGCCACCGGCTCGGTGGTGCGCTTCGATGGCTTCCTGAAGGTCTACCGCGAGGACCACGACGACCGCCCCGACACCCCCGAAGGTCCCTCGGCCGAGGGCGATGACGACGAAAACCGTCTGCTGCCTCCGCTAGAGGAAGGCGAGGCGGTGGAGCGCCAGAACGTGGTGCCCAGCCAGCACTTCACCCAGCCGCCGCCGCGCTACACCGAAGCCAGCCTGGTCAAGCGCATGGAGGAACTGGGCATCGGGCGGCCCTCGACCTATGCGTCGATTCTGTCGGTGCTGCAAGACCGCGAATACGTGCGCCTGGACAACCGGCGCTTCGTGCCCGAGGACCGGGGGCGGCTGGTCACCACCTTCCTGGAAAACTTCTTCGCCCGCTACGTGGAATACTCCTTTACCGCCGACCTGGAAAACCAGCTCGACGAAATCTCGGATGGCAAGCTGGGCTGGCGCGCGGTGCTCGAAGCCTTCTGGCGCGACTTCAAGGCCGCCGTGGACGGCACCCAGACCCTGCGCGTGTCGGAAGTGCTGGATGCCCTGGACGCCGAGCTGGGCCCGCACCTGTTCCCGCCGACTCCGGACGGCCGCGATCCGCGCGTGTGTCCGTCGTGCAACAGCGGACGCCTGGGCCTGCGCATCGGCAAGTTCGGGGCCTTTGTCGGCTGTTCCGGCTATCCCGAGTGCAAGTTCACCCGCCCGCTGGTCAGCAAGGGGGATGGCGACGGCCAGGGCACCGGCCTGGAAGAGGGCATCAAGGAACTGGGCACGGCCCCCGACGGCGAACCCGTCACCTTGCGCAAGGGTCCTTATGGCCCCTACGTGCAAAAGGGCGAGGCGGTGAAGGCCGAAAAGGGCAAGAAGGCGGTCAAGCCGCCCCGGGTGTCGATTCCCGCCGACTGGGATGCCACCACCGTGACCCTGGACACGGCGCTCAAGCTGCTGGCGCTCCCGCGCGAGGTGGGCGAGCACCCCGAAACCAAGGCAATGATCACCGCCGGCATCGGGCGCTTCGGGCCCTACCTGAAGCACGGGGATGTGTACAAGTCCCTGCCCAAGGACGAGGACGTTCTCAACATCGGGCTCAACCGGGCGGTCACGGTGCTGGCCGAGGCCGGCCGGGGTGGACGCGCCCGCCAGCCCGCCCGCAGCCTGGGCGATCACCCGGACGACGGCAAGCCGGTGACCATGCACGATGGCCGCTACGGGCCTTATGTGCAGCACGGGGTGCTGCGCGCCACCTTGCCCAAGGGCGATGATCCCGCCGCCCTGACCTTGGACTCAGCCCTCGCCCTGCTGGCCGCCAAGGCCGCCAAGGAAGGCGCGACCGGGAAAGCCACCAAGACGACGAAGACCACGAAAACCGGGAAGGCGACCAAAGCCAAAACCGAGGCCGGGGCTTCGGACGAGGCCCCCGCCAAAAAGCCAGCCACCCGGCGCAAGAAAGCCGATGCCTCCGACGCGACGGCCGCCGAGGGAACCGCGCCGGCCGACAAGCCGGCCCGCAAGGCCCCGGCCCGCCGGCGCAAGACCGCCGGCGACGAAGAAACCTGAGGCGCCGCGCCGTCTGGTCAGGCCTGCCCCGGCCCGACCAGATGGCGCACGCCCAGATGGCGGATTTCCAGGAAGTCGGCGTTTTCCCGGGCTGGCTTGTACACATCGAAGGTGCGCATCACGCCAAAGGTCATGGCGCTTTCCAGGGCACTGACGTATTGCGTCACATGGTCGCCGAAAGCCGGTGCGGCCCGGTAAAACCGCATCTGCTCGCGCGAAAGGAAGAAACACCCCGCGTGAGAGTTCACGACCTTTTGCAGGCGGACCAGGCCCCCCGCCCAAGCCAGATCACAAGAGCGCCTGTCGTTCAGAAGGTGCTCGAATTCCGGGTTTGAAACGTAGCCATAGGGACCATCGACGTATAATTTGCGGTTCGGCCGGTGTTCCTCGATCTCGAAGCGATTCGGGAACAGGACTTTATTCGTGTCATTCGAAAAATACGCCAGCTTATCAAAAAAATAACGATCCGAAATCAATACGTCATCTTCCATGATCCCGTAAAAATCAAATGAATTACCCATGTTATTAGCCAGGATCTGCTGGGCGATGAACCCCAGTTTTTCCGGAGGACACAGGGCCGGCTGATGATGAACCCGGGCCCGAAGGTCCGGGGCCAGGGTTTCCATGAGATGGTTGTCGCCCAGCGTGCAAACCACGATCTCGAACCGCAGATCGGGGACACTGTTGGCGGCAAGGCGCCCGTTTTCCCGGCGGAAATCGACGAGACTGGAGGCTTCGTTCTCCAGATCCAGCAGGCCGTGCAGCGCCATGGCCAGGGAGGAAGCCCGGGCCGAGGCCTTCATCCGTCCGGAACCATAGGCTGACTGCGGATCTTCCCGAAAATAATGGGGAATACTCACAAGAACACGCATCCGCCCCTCTCATGTTTCCAGAACATATTTTCAGGATATCCCTTCAGAAGCGCGCTCGCGCTCCCTGGCACCGGCATGCCCGCTCTATCCCTGGTTTTATTCAGGAGATGTGCCTTTATCAGATCACCCAGGGGAGCGCGAGAAAATTTCCCCACCGTCTCCCCCAGTTTCACGGCTCCTTGCGAAAGGACGGAATCCGTCACCGGCGCCCCCCGGCAAGAGGGGCAAACCATGAGGGGAGTACAGGCCCCCGAGCGCTTGCGTGCGCCTTCCTCTCTTCGCGATGCAAAACCACGGATCTTGTCGCATCCCTAGGTTATTCAACCCAAACACTCCCCGCGCCTCGGGCCCGCCTCGCGCCAGGGCCTGCGGGGCCTGATGCAGCGCACCACCGCCTTGACAGACCCCGGCGATTGGGCTTCGTTATGTACAGACGCGACATAACGAAGGCGGTAAAGTGGGTTTACACGCACCGCCATGTCATTCTCGACCATAACGACCCCTGGCCGCCCTGAAGGCCAGGGTTTTACCCCCGGCAGGAGGAGCCCCCGCGTGCCCGAGCACGACCTGGAAGCGGCCCTGACCGTTCAACGTGACCCCGCGACCCGCATGGGCGCCGACCGTTTGCGCCTTCTGGCCGCGATTCGCGATCATGGATCCATCGCCGGCGCCGCGCGCGCGGTTGGATTGTCGTACAAGGCCGCCTGGGAAGCGGTCAACGCCATGAACAACCTGTTCAGCCATCCCCTGGTCACCGCGAGCCCGGGCGGCCGCCATGGCGGCGGCACGGTGGTGACCGAGGCCGGGTTGCGGGTGCTTGATGCCTTCACCGATCTCCAGGCCGACCTGGATCGATTCCTGAGCCGGTTGGCCCGTCACCTGGGGGACCCCGACGCGCCCCCCTCCCCCGTCTTGTGGAGCCTGCTGATGAAGACCAGTGCCCGCAACATGTTCCATTGCACCGTGAACCGCATCATCGAGGGGCCGGTCAATGCCGAGGTGGTCATGGACCTGACCCGGGGCCAGCAACTGACCGCCATCGTCACGGAACAAAGCCTGCTCGACCTCGCCCTGGCCCCGGGCCGCGAGGTGTTTGCCCTGGTCAAATCCACCTTCGTCATGCTGGCCCGCGAGGAGGGCCTGGGCCGCACCTCGGTGCGCAACCGGCTGCACGGTGTTGTCAGCACCCGCACCGATGGCGTGATCACCAGCGACATCGTCCTCGACATCGGCGACGCCAAGACGGTGGCCGCCATCATCACCCGCGAAAGCGCCGATGCCCTTGATCTCCAGCCCGGTACCCGGGCGTGCGCCCTGGTCAAGGCCAGCCACGTCATCCTGGCCGTGGACTAGAGGGCATTCCGATCAAAACGGATCAGCGAATGCGCTCTAACTTTTTGAT
Organism: Pararhodospirillum oryzae; assembly: GCF_007992075.1. GTDB lineage: Bacteria > Pseudomonadota > Alphaproteobacteria > Rhodospirillales > Rhodospirillaceae > Pararhodospirillum > Pararhodospirillum oryzae. The sequence continues at coordinate 17,628 of NZ_BJZO01000005.1, read as the reverse complement.
TTTTCGCATTTTCGGACCGCCGAAATGGTGCCATTCCGGCTGAGAATGCTCTAACCCAAAACCCGCAAGCAGGGGGCTGCCTTCCGGATCCACCGACCGCCGACACCGCTGGACCGCCCCCTCGCGTCCGATCCTTTCCCGTGTTCTCCCCCAGCCCGTCGCGGGCCTCTGGTTGTCCGCTTCCTTGCCTTTATTCTGAGGAGCATTTGCAATGTTCGGTTCTTCGGTACGCTTTTCCCGCCGGGCCGCGCTGATCGCCCCCCTGGCCCTGGTGCTGGGCCTGGCCCTGACCCCGCAGGCCGCCCGCGCCGGCGAGACCGTGGTGGCCGTGGCCGCCAACTTCACCGCCGCCGCCAAGGACATCGGCGAGGCCTTCACCAAGGAAACCGGCCACACCGTGAAGTACAGCTTTGGCGCCACCGGCCAGCTGTACACCCAGATCACGCAAGGAGCGCCGTTCGAGGTGTTCCTGGCCGCCGACGACGAGCGCCCGGCCAAGGCCGAGACCGAGGGTCTGGCCGTGCCCGACACCCGCTTCACCTATGCCGTTGGCACCTTGGTGCTGTGGAGCACCGATCCCGCCCTGATCGACGACCAGGGCGAGGTGTTGAAGAAGGGCACCTTCGAGAAGATCGCCATCGCCAATCCGGCCACCGCGCCCTATGGCGCCGCCGCCCTTGAAACCATGAAGGCCATGGGCGTTTTCGAAAGCCTGGAGCCCAAGATCGTCCAGGGCAACAACATCTCGCAGACCCAGCAGTTCGTCGCCTCGGGCAGCGCCGCGCTCGGCTTCGTGGCCCTGTCGCAGGTCATCGACGACCCCGCCGGCTCGCGCTGGGTGATCCCGCAGGAGATGTACACCCCGATCAAGCAAGACGCCGTGCTGCTGAAGACCGGCGAGGCCAGCGAGGCCGCCAAGGCCTACGTCGAATTCCTGAAGAGCCCGGCCGCCTTGGAGATCATCAAGCGCTACGGCTACGGCGTCGGCACCCCGTCGTAACGCCCCGCCCCAAGGAGGACACGGCCGCATGATCGATCCCCCCCTTGTCGAGGCCATTGCCCTGACCTTGCGGCTTGCGGCCGTGACGACCCTGGTGACCTTGCTGGTGGGCACCCCGCTCGCGTGGAAGCTGGCCCGCGCGCGATCGTGGATCAAGGACGTGGTGGTGGCCCTGGTGTCGCTGCCCATCGTCCTGCCCCCCACCGTTCTGGGCTTTTACCTGCTGCTGCTCCTGAGCCCCAAAAGCCCGCTGGCGCCCCTGGCCGAGGCCCTGGGCGGGCGGGCCCTGGCCTTCAGCTTCGAAGGCCTGGTGGTGGGCTCGGTGGTTTGTTCCATGCCTTTTGTCGTCAACCCGATCCGCAACGCCTTCGAGGCCATGGGCGAGCGCCCCCTGGAGGTTGCCGCCACCTTGGGCGCCGGGCCGCTCGACCGTTTTTTCACGGTCGCCCTGCCTCTTGCCAGCCCGGGCCTGCTGACCGGGGCCGTGCTGGGCTTTGCCCACACGGTGGGCGAGTTTGGCGTTGTCCTGATGATCGGCGGCAGCATTCCCGGCGAAACCAAGGTCGTTTCCATCGCGCTGTACGACTACGTTGAAACCCTGCGCTGGGAACAGGCCCACCTGATTTCGGCGGGCATGCTGTTGTTCTCGTTCCTGGTTATTCTGTCCATGATGATCACCGAGCGCCTGCTGGCCCGGAGGCGGGCCGGATGACTGCTTCCCAGCCAGCCGCCTCCCCTCTTTCTTTCGCCGCGCCTCCCCCTTCCACTGGCCTGTCGGCGCGCTTCGCCGCCCGGCTGGGGAGCTTTTCCCTGGATTGCGCCTTTCACCTCCCGGGCCGGGGGGTGAGCGCCCTGTTTGGCCCCTCGGGCTGCGGCAAGACCACCGTGCTGCGCTGCCTGGCCGGCCTCACCCGCCTGGACGAGGGCGAATTGCATGTCAATGGCGCGTGCTGGCAGGCGGGCCGCCAGTTCATGCCGCCCCACCAGCGCCCCGTGGGCTACGTGTTCCAGGAAGCGAGCCTGTTTCCCCACCTGTCGGTGCGCGACAACCTGCGCTATGGCCTGCGCCGGGCCCGGCGCCGAAGCGCGGCCGGAAGCCAGCCCGAGAACGGCGCCGCCATTCCCTTCGACGACGTGGTCGGCCTCCTGGGCATCGAGCGCCTGTTCACCCGCGCCGTTCCCCAGTTGTCCGGGGGCGAGCGCCAGCGTGTCGCCATTGGCCGCGCCTTGCTGTCGCAGCCGCGCCTGCTGCTGATGGACGAGCCCCTCTCGGCGCTCGATCGCGCCAGCAAGGACGACATCCTGCCCTACCTGGAGCGCCTGCACGACGCCTTGTCGATTCCCGTGGTCTACGTCAGCCATGACCTGTCCGAGGTCGAGCGCCTGGCCGACACCTTGGTGTTGATGGAAGGCGGGCGGGTGCTGGCGCAAGGGCCGTTGCCCGCCGTGCTGGCCGATCCCGCCTTGCCGCTCACCCACCAGCCCCACGCCGCCACCGTGTTGATGGGCACGATCACCGGCTACGACGCCGCGTATGACCTGACCTTGCTCGCGGTTGCCGGGGGCACGGTGCATGTGCCCGGGGCCCTGGGCGCGACGGGGGCCCGCCGGCGGCTGCGCATCCTGGCCAGCGATGTCAGCCTGGGCCGCCAGCCTCCCCTCGATACCTCGATCCTCAACGCGTTGCCGGCCCGGGTGCTCTCGGGCGAACCCACCGGCGGCCATGGAGTCACCGTGATCCTGGCGTTGGGCGAGCCCGCGACCGAAACCCGCCTGCTGGCCCGCATTTCCCGCAAGTCCTGGGATGCCCTGGCGCTTCGGCCCGGCGAGGCGGTGCACGCCCGCCTCAAGGCCATCGCGCTCGCGCCCGGACGCACCGACCCGTTGTAACCCCTTTCCCCCGCGCCCCGTTTTCTCTTCTCCCCCGCCTTGTTCCCCATCCCGGAGGATTTTGCCATGTCCCGTCTGTTCTCCGTGCTGCAAGGCGCTTGCCTTGTCGCGGCCGTGCTCCTGGCCGCGCCCCTGGCCCGGGCCGAAACCTTGTTCGTGTACTCGGGCGCGGGCCTGCGCCCCGGCGTGCAGCCCCTGGCGGACCGCTTCCAGAAGGAAACCGGGGTCGAGGTGTTGATTGAATACGGCGGCATGGGCCAGTTGATCACCCGCCTGGACGCCACCGGACGCGGCGATCTCTTCCTGGCCGGCACCAAGCCCTACAGCGACGCCCTGGAGAAAAAGGGCCTGCTGCACGATATCCGCCCGCTGGTTTACCACACCGCCGTGGTCGGCGTGGCCAAGGCCAAGGCCGACACCATCACCCGCTTCGAGGACCTGGCCAAGCCCGGGGTGCGCGTGGCCCTGGGCGATCCGGCGGCCATGGCCCTGGGGCGCAGCGCCGAACAGATCCTGGACGCCTCCGGCCTGGGCGACGCCATCCGCGCCAACGTGATCGCGCGCGCCACCACCGTGCAGCAACTGGGCCTGTACGTCGCCAAGGGCGACGCCGACGCCGCCATTGTCAGCCGCCCGGTGACCTTGCAAAACGCCGACACCATGGTCGCGCTGCCGATTCCCCTGGAGTGGTACGATCCCGAGGAAGTGACCATCGGCATCCTGTCCACCGCCGCCGCCCCCGATCGCGCCCGTCAGTTCCTGGATCTGGTCAGCTCGGCCGAGGGCATCGCCGCCTTCACCAAGGTGGGCTTCGAGCCCCTGCCCGCCGCCGCTCAGTGATCCGGAGCACCCTTTCCATGGGCGGCGGGCGCTGGCTGGCCGGTCTGGCCCTGGCCTTGATCGTGCTCACCATCGTGGGCGCGGTCGTGGCCCTTGCCGCCCAACTGGCCCCCGCCGCCCTGTGGACGGCGCTGGGCCAGCGCGAAACCCTGTTCGCCGTGGGGCTGTCGCTGCGGACCTCGGCGATCGCCCTCGCGCTGGCCCTGCTGCTGGGGGTGCCGGCGGCCTATCTCCTGGCCCGTCACCCCTTCCCCGGGCAGGCGATCGTGGAAACGGTGCTCGACCTGCCCATGGTCACGCCGCCTTTGATCGCCGGCATGGGGTTGTTGTTCCTGCTGGGGCGCGAGGCTCCCCTGGGCCACGTCCTCGCCGACGCCGGCCTGACCTTGCTGTTCTCGCCGGCCGGGGTGATTCTGGCCCAAACCTACGTGGCCACCTCGATCGTGGTGCGCAGCGCGCGGGCCGCCTTCCAGGCCGTCGATCCCGATTTCGCCGCCGTCGGGGCCACGCTGGGCCTGGCGCCCGTGTGGGTTTTTCTCCTGGTCGAGGTGCCCATGGCCGGGCGCGGCCTGCTCAGTGCCGCCGTGCTCGGCTGGTCGCGGGCGCTGGGCGAGTTCGGCGGCACCTTGATGGTCGCGGGCGCCACCCGCCTGCACACCGAAACCCTGCCCATGGCGGTATTCCTGAACATCGCCAGCGGCGAAACCGAAATCGCCATTGCCTGCGCCCTGGTCTTGCTGGGCCTTGCCTTCGTCATGCTGCTGACCCTGCGCGCTTTGGCTGGCGAGCCCTCCTCCTTGTCGCGAAAGCCCGCCCGCCATGCCCGCCTTGTTCCTTGACCGGGTTGCCAACGCCGTGCTGGGTCCCCTTGACCTCCGGGTCGGGGCCGGGGAAGCCGTGGCCGTCCTCGGGCCCTCGGGGGCCGGCAAAAGCACGCTGCTGAAGATCATTGCCGGCCTGCTGCCCCACGAAGGCGACGTGCGCTTCGACGACCGGGTGATGACCCGGGTTCCGGCGCACCGGCGCGCGGTGGGCTACATGAGCCAGGATCTGCACCTGTTCCCGCACCTGAGCGTGGAGCAAAACGTGCGCCTGGCCCTGTGGTTCGACCGGGAGGCGGCCGGAGAGCGCCGGGCGCGGGCGCGCGAGACCCTGGCCCTGTGCGCCATCGATCACCGCGCCACCCGGCGCCCGGCCACCTTGTCGGGGGGAGAGCGCCAGCGGGCCGCGCTGGCCCGGGCGCTGGCGCGTCGGCCCCGGGTGCTGTTGCTTGATGAACCCTTCGGGAGCCTGGATCCGGCCACCCGGCGCACGCTGTGGACCGAGGTGGGCGCCTTGCGCCAGCGCCTGGGGATGACCATGCTCCTGGTCACTCACGATCCCGAGGAAGCGGAGGTCCTGGCCGATCGCACCATTCACCTGCGCGACGGCCGGCTGGAGTGACCGTTGCGCCCACGCGCCAACACCGCCCAAACCGCGCGCATGGCGGGGGCGGTGATCGGAGCGGCCCAGACAGTCAACGCTAAAACGGCCTGGACGGGGGTGCCCAAGAGACCGGCAAGCCGACCCTGGAACACAGCGGGCCGGAAAGCCGGCCGCTGGTTGGGACTCCCGTGCCCTGGCGGTCGCAGGGGCAAGAGGAAACCCTCTTGCCCGGAAACGGCACTAGAAGCCTTCACGCTCCAGGCGCTTGCGCTCCAGCTTGCGGGCGCGACGGACGGCCTCGGCCTTTTCGCGGGCCTTCTTTTCCGAGGGCTTCTCGAAATTACGCCGCAGCTTCATCTCGCGAAAAACACCCTCGCGCTGCATCTTCTTCTTCAGCGCCTTCAACGCCTGATCGACGTTGTTGTCGCGCACCAGAACCTGAACCAGGGTTCGATCTCCTTCGCCTGGGGCGCCTGGGTCCCTCCCCTTGCGGAGGGGTGCCAGGAGACGCCATGTTGTATCCGTCACTGTCTGTTCGCCGATCCGGTTTCCGAGCCTTTGACAACGACCCAACCGGGTCCCGGCGATTGAGGAGAAAACCCCAACCCGCCGGACCGCGAAGCGGACCGAAAAAGGGTGCGGACGAGCCGTTATGGCGGAAGCGTCTGCGCGGATCCGGTGAAGCACCGGCCCGAGGGGGGCTTTGTTAACACAGGCCATCGCCCAGGAAAAGAGGCTTGGACTCGTTTCCGGCCCCCCATCCCGATAAAAAAGGCCACGAACCCGGACCGCCAGGGGATTTTCCGGGTCTTGAAGGAGAAACAGACCGATGGCCCTTCTCAAAATCGCCCGCATGGGGACCCCGGTCCTGCTGAAACCGGCGTTGCCCGTCACCGATTTCACCGATCCCGCCTTGCACCGGTTGATCGAGGACATGGCCGAGACCCTGGCCGATTCGGGGGGCGTGGGGCTGGCCGCGCCCCAGGTGCACGCCTCCGTGCGGCTGCTGGTCTATCAGGTGCCGGCCGAACGGATGGGGCCCGACCAGGGCGCGGTGCCGTTTTCGGTGCTGATCAATCCGACTCTGGACCCCCTGGGCCCCGACACCGCCGCCGAGTGGGAGGGATGCCTGTCGCTCCCCGGGCTCACGGGGCGGGTTCCGCGCGCGCGCTCGATCCACTACCGGGGTTTCAACGAACGCGGCGAACCGGTGGAGGGCGAGGCCCATGGGTTTCACGCCCGGGTCTTGCAGCACGAAACCGACCACCTGGATGGGATCCTCTATCCCCGGCGCCTGGCCGACCCGGGCGACTTCGGCTTCGTCGAGGAAATCCGCAAGGCGCTGGCGGGACGGGTCCCAAGCGCCTAGACTTGGAAGTCCTCAAAACTAGTGGGGGCGTCGGTCCCGTAGGGACGCAGGTCCCGTAGGGACGCAGGTCCCCGGTCGTTACGCCAAGGGTGCTTTTCATGGACATGATCGAGATCAAGGACCGTATCGTCCTCGCCGCCCTGCCCGGAATCCCGTTCGAGGGCTGGACCTTCCGCGCCTTGCGCGAGGGCGCGAAGGCGGCCGGCCTCGACGCCGAAGCGGCCGAACGGGCCTTTCCGGGGGGGGCGGTGGCCGCCATCACCCATTTCATTGATCTCGCCGACCGGCGCATGGCCACCGACATGGCGGCGGCCGACACCTCGACGCTACGCCTGCATGAAAAGGTCCGCCTTGCCATCCGCCTGCGCCTGGAGCGCTGGGCGGGCGACCGCGAGGCCGTGCGCCGGGCGGCGGCCGTGCTGGCCCTGCCCACCAACGCCGCCGCCTCGGTGCGCTCGCTCTACCGCACGGCGGATTGCCTCTGGCAGGTGGCCGGGGATCGCAGCATGGACATCAACTTCTACACCAAGCGGGCCCAGCTCGCGGGCATCTATGCCTCGACCTTGCTGGTCTGGCTGGAGGACAGCTCGGAGGGACTGACCAATACCTGGGCCTTCCTGGATCGCCGGCTGATCGAGGCCGTGCGCCTGCGCAAGGCCCGCGACCGGGTCCAGCACCGGCTTTCGCGCCTGCCCAACCCCTTCTCCCTGGCCCGCAGGCCCTTCGCCAGCAGCGCCAGCCGGTCGTTGCGCATGCGCTAGAGTTTGTCCGGGAAAAGTGGGCCGCACTTTTCCCGAACGGGCACGTTTCATGAGCGAACCCAGGGCCCATCCATTTTCCTTAAAAAGGGATGGGCTCTAAAACTGATTGGCGGGGTCGCGCAGGTACGCTTCTTCCTCGGGGGTCGAGGGCCGGCCCAGGGCGGCGTTGCGCTGGGGGAAGCGGCCGAAGCGATCGATGGCCTCGGCATGACGGACCGCGTAGGCGTACCAGGGCGCATGCCCCAGGCCCTCGACCAGGGCCAGGCCCCGTTCCTGGTCCAGCGGATCCTCGGCATGGACGAACGGCAGGTAGCAAAACAAACGCTCCACCGGCCGCAACCCCCGGTCATGGCCCCGGCGCAAAATCTCGATCGCCGTTTCGCGGGCCCGCCCATCGCCGGCAAAGGCCCGGGAATGCCCCCGCCACAAATGGCGCGGCAGGGGATCTAGCAGCAAGACCAGACTAAGGGCACCCGGCGGCGTTTCCAGCAAGGCGTCCAGGCGCCCCGAAAGCGCGTTGCCCACATCCTGGCTGAACAGCGCGATCAAGGTGGCGTCCACCACGTCGGACGACGTGAACCACCAGCTTTGGGTGGCTGTCTCGTCGCGTTCGGCCTTGGGCCCGAACCAGACCGACAAAAGGCGCTCGGACACGGGCAAGATAGGGTCCAGGTCCAGCGCACCGGCCAGGATGGCCCGCAGCGGATCGGTCACGGCAAGGACTCCTCGCAGCGAAAGGGGGTGGCCTCGGCCAGCTGGGCCATGGCCTGGGCGACATGGATCCGCTCGCGCGACAGGGCATCGGCCACCGCCGCGCGAAAGGCCCGGTCGGCGATCCAGTGCGCCGACCACGTGGGTTGCGGCCGATACCCCCGGCTCAGCTTGTGCTCGCCCTGGGCCCCGGCCTCGACCCGGGTCAGTCCGTGCGCGATGGCGTAATCCATGGCGCGGTAATAACAGGCCTCGAAGTGCAAGAAACGGTAGGGACCGGCCGCGCCCCAGGTCCGGCCGAACAAGGTGGTGCCCCCCACCAGGTTGAGCGCCCCGCACACCAGGGCGCCGCCGTCCTCCTCCTCGCCCATGATCAGAACCACCTGATCGCCCAGGGCCTGGCCCAGGCGGGGGAAGAAATCCTCGGTCAGGTAGGCGCCCCCCCATTTGCGATCGACCGTGTCGCGGTAAAAACGGTCGAAGGCCGCCCAGTGGCGGGGCTCGATCGCGGCCCCGCGCAAGGTGACAAAGCGCACGCCCTGGGCATTGGCGCGCTCACGCTCCTTGCGGATCGCCTTGCGCCGGCGCGAGGTGAGGGTGGCCAGGAAGTCGTCGAAGTCGCGATAGCCGGGATTGTCCCAATGGTATTGGAACCCCTGGCGCGCCAGAAAGCCCTGGCTTTCCAGCAACCGGGCCTCGGCCTCGGAACAGAAGGTGACATGCAGGCCGGAAAGGCCCAGGCGCCGGGTCAGGCTGACAATGCCCTCGGCCAGCAGGCCCTGGGTGGCGTCCCGCTCGCCCTCCTCGCAAGGCGCGACCAGCAGGCGCGGCCCGGTGACCGGGGTAAAGGGCACGGCCACCTGTGCCTTGGGATAATAGCGCCCGCCCGCCTTTTCCCAGGCGCGGGCCCATTCCCAATCGAAGACGTATTCGCCATAGGAATGGGCCTTGAGATACAAGGGCGCGCAGGCCCGCACCCGGCCCTGCCCGTCTTCGAGCACCGCGTGCAGGGGGGCCCACCCGCTGCCCTCGCCCACCGAGTCCGAGGCTTCCAGGGCATTCAGGAAGGCATGGGACACGAAAGGGTTGTCGGGGCCGGCGCAGGCGTCCCACGAAGACGCGGGCACGTCGTCGATTGCCTGCACGAAGCGCAGGGCCAGGGATCCCGTGGCGTGGGGCATGGGGCGCCTCCTTCTCGGACGGTCCCGCCGGAAATGGGGAGGTTCCCCCCCGGCGGCAAGCCGTCCCGATGGGCGGGTCAGGCCAGGGCGAACAGCCCCTCGACCTCGACGCACACGCCAAGCGGCAGACTCGACACCCCCACCGCCACCCGCGCATGGCGGCCCCGATCGCCGAAGGCTTCGACCATGAGGTCGCTCGCGCCATTCACCACCGCCGGGTGGGCGGTGAATCCGGGCACGGCGTTGACGAATCCAGTCAGGCGCACCACCCGCGCCACCTGCTCCAGATCGCCCGCGCAGGCCACCCGCACCTGGGCAATCAGGTTGATGGCGCACAGCCGCGCCGCCGCCTGGGCCTCTTCGACCGAGATGGATTCGCCGGCCACGCCCACCCCCTGCGGGGTGCCGCCGACCAGGGGCAGTTGCCCCGACACATACACCAGGTTCCCCTCCCGGACCCAGGGGACATAGTTGGCAACCGGCTGGGCCGGCTCGGGCAGGATGATCCCCTGATCGCGCAGGCGTGCCTCGACCGTCATGGGCGGATTCTCCTTTTCCTCCATCGACGATTTCATGATAACCAGAGGGCCCATGACACCGCAATCGGATCGCAGGGTCCGCGCCGTTCTTCCCAGGGATTGGCGTTCGGGTTCTTGCGCCGGGGAAGGCCCCGACCGGGCGTGTCACCCCGCCACCCCAGGGCCTGGCCGGGAAGGCGGCCTGGCTCTCCCCACAAGGCGGACGCCGCAGAAAAAGAAGGATCGGCCGTGAGCAATCTGTCGCTGCCCAAGGACAAGATTCGTATCGTCTTGTTCGAAAACATTCACGACAATGCCGTGCAATATTTCCACAACCGGGGCTATTCCAACATCGAGCACCTGAAGGGGGCCCTGGACGGCGACGCGCTGAAGGAAAAGGTTCGCGACGCCCACATGATCGGCATCCGCTCGCGCACCCAGTTGACCCGCCCGATTTTCGAGGCGGCGGAAAAGCTGATGGCGGTCGGCTGTTTTTGCATTGGCACCAATCAGGTTGACCTGGAATGCGCCGAGACCCTCGGCATTCCGGTGTTCAACGCGCCCTATTCCAACACCCGTTCGGTCGCCGAGCTGGTGATCGCCGAAACCGTCATGCTGATGCGCGGCATCCCGCGCCGCTCGTGGGGCTGCCACGCCGGCGAATGGGACAAGTCGGCCGACGGCAGCCACGAGGTGCGCGGCAAGACCCTGGGCTTGGTGGGCTATGGCCATATCGGATCCCAGGTCTCGGTGCTGGCCGAGTCCATGGGCATGACCGTGGTCTACTACGATATCGTTGAAAAGCTGGCCATCGGCAACGCCCGCCCGTGCGAAAGCCTGAACGAGTTGCTGGCGGCGTCCGACGTGGTCAGCCTGCACGTGCCCGACACCCCGGAAACCCGGGGCCTGATCGGCGCCGACCAGATCGCCGCCATGCGCGACGGCGCGATGCTGATCAACGCCTCGCGGGGCAAGGTGGTGGACATTGATGCCCTGGCCGACGCCTTGAAGCGCGACAAGCTGGCCGGCGCCGCCATCGACGTTTTCCCCAAGGAACCGGCCTCGGCCCGCGAGGAGTTCCAAAGCCCGCTGCGGGGCCTGCGCAACGTGCTGCTCACCCCGCACATCGGCGGTTCCACCGAGGAAGCGCAGGCGGGCATCGGCCGCGAGGTCGCGGAAAAGCTGGTCAAGTACTCGGATGATGGCTCGACCCTGGGCGCCGTCAACTTCCCCGAGGTGGCCTTGCCCCAGCAGTCCAATGTCACCCGCTTCTTGCACATCCACCGCAACGTCCCCGGCGTGATGAGCCAGATCAACGATCTGTTCTCGCGCCATGGGATCAACATCAGCGGCCAGTACCTGATGACCGACCCCAACGTCGGCTACGTGGTCGTGGACGTGCAAAAGGACCTGAAAGCTGGCGAGGGCTTCCGCAAGGCCCTGGCCGCCATCCCCGGCACCTTGCGCTTCCGCTTCCTGAACTAGGTTCTTTCCGACCCGAACGGGGGGGCTGGGGCACATCCCCCGGCCCCCCCTTTTTTCATGCGCGCGTGGGCCCTTCCTTTCGAGGGCCGCGTGCCCCCCGACGCCGTGCGCCGAAGCATCACCCCCTATTTTCACATAATTATTGTGTAATTAATTTCACAAAACACACTACGAACGAACAAACCACAAAACCAACCAACACGAATTTTGTAGAATCCGTGTTGACACCCCCTGTTCCTCGTTTTATGCTCCCCTCGTTCCCTCAAGGAAGGGGAACCGCGGTCGTTTGACAGCAGCTTGCGCCGCGAAACCAAACGCTAAAGCGCCACGATCCCGGTCGTGGTCCCTTTTTTGAAAAGGAAGACCGGAATGTTCTTCACCTCCCCTGTGCTGCTTGTCGAACCGCCGCTTTCTGCCGGCCTTTCGTCCCTGGTCATGCGGTGCATGTGCCGTTGTGGACTGTGTTGTCGCGCCTGACGCGCCACACCTTCATCCCAACACCCTGTTTCGCCCTTTAGTGGCCCAGTCGGTCCCGGTGCCTTGGATGCACGGCGACTGGGGGGAGCACAGTGCCATGACCCATCACAACGCCTTTATCATCGAAGTCGCCGGCCGGTCGGCTGGCATTGTCGTCGCCGAGCGGGGCGGCTTTACGTTCTTTGCGTCCGACTGGACGTTCAAGGACATGGACCGGCGGATTTACCGGCGGGTCGATCACGCCGAGCGCGCGGCCCGGCGGGTTCTCGCCGCCCGCGGCGCCCCCGCCTGACGGAACGCCTGTTCCGGGGGCCACGCGCATCCGGCCCCCGGATCCGGCGCCACCCATCCAGCCTCACAGACCGAAACGACGAAGGAACACGGATATCATGAGCTTTTCCCTGCGGGTTGCGCTGTTCAATCGAAACACCCCTTTCGCGCGGCTTGAACGACACGCGCCTTTCGCGCGGCTTGAACGACACGCGCCTTTCGCGCGGCTGGGACGGCGCGCGCTGTTGTCCCTGGCCGCCGGTGCCCTGGCGCTGAGCCTGGGGACCCCCTCCTTCGCGGCCCAGCCCCTCAAGCTGGGCGTGATGGCCGGGGCCGAGGAACAAATCGCCGAGGTTGTCCAGAAGGTTGCCGCCTCGAAAGGGCTTGCCGTCGAGCTGATCCCCTTTACCGACTACGCCTTGCCCAACGAGGCGCTGAACGCGGGCGAGCTTGACGCCAACGCCTTCCAGCACAAGCCCTACCTGGACTCGCAGATCGCCGCGCGGGGATACAAGATCGTGCCCATCGGCTTTACGATCGTTGAGCCCATCGGTCTTTACACGAAAAGCGTGAAAAGCGTGGCCGACCTGAAGGAAGGCGCCCGGATCGGGATCCCCAACGATCCCTCGAACGGCGACCGGGCGCTCCGGCTGCTGGCGAGTGCCGGGCTTCTTACGCTGCGCGACACCAAGGGCAGCGCGGCCAGTCCGCTCGACATCACGAGCAACCCGAAAAACCTGAAAATCCTTGAACTGGAAGCCGCCCAACTGCCGCGCGCGCTGGGGGACCTTGACGCCGCCGTCATCAACACGGGCTACGCCGTCGATGCCGGCTTGCATCCCGCCACCGACGCCATCGCCCAGGAACCGCGCGTCGGCAACCCCTATGGCAATTTCATCGCCGCCCGGGCCGGGGATGTGGATCGCGCCGACCTGAAACTTCTGGTCGCTTCCTACCAGTCGCCCGAGGTGCAGGCGTTCATCGAAACCCACTTCAAGGGGGCCATCCTGCCGGCTTGGTAAGCGGGCGTCCTCTCCCTTGCCTTGCCGTGCCCTGGAGTTTGTCCGGTAAAAGTGGGCAGCGCTTTTCCCGAAGAGACAAACTCAAGCAAAGGAATCCGGAGCCTGTCTGTTTCAAGGTGAAACGGAGAGGCTCCAGCCCCCCTGAAGGCCTCCGGCCCCTTCCGCACAGGGGGCCGGAGGCACTCCCCATTCCTACACCCGGGCGCGCGACACGCTGACCAGGGCGCCCACGCCCGCCAGCCCCGCCGCCACGCCCAGGCACCACACGGGCGCCCCGGGACCGGCCCCGGCCAGCAGCAGGGCCACGATCGTGGAGCCGGCGCACCAGCCCGACACCCGCGCCACCGCCAGCATGCCCCCCGCCGCCCCCGAGCGGCGCACCGGCCCGGCCGTCATCAAGGTCGCGTTGTTGGGGGTCTGGAAAAAGCCGAAGCCCAGCCCGCAAAGCGCCATGCGCCAGACAATATCCACGTCGGAGGGGTGCCCGGGCAAGGTGGCCAGCAAGGCCAGCCCCAGGGCCAGGGTGCCCAGGCCCAGGCTGCTCAGGACCGACGCCGGCCAGCGGGCACTAAGACGCCCGGCCAGGGGCGCGGCCACGGCCACCATCAACGGCCACGGCGTGACCAGAAGGCCGGTGGCCAGGGCCGACTTGCCCATCAGTCCTTGCAGCAGGAACGGCAACGAGACATAGGCCAGGATCTGCGCGGCATACGAGCACATCGAGGTGACGATGGACAGGGCGAAAAGGGGAATGGCCAGCAGATCCAGGGGAACCAAGGGGTCGGATCGCCGGGATTGCTGAGCGATCAATCCGGCCAGCCCGACCAGCCCGGCCACGATTGCCCCCACCGCCCAGGCGGTTTCCACCCGGCCCAGGCCATCGACACCCACCACCACCAGGCCCAGGGAAACGGCGCTGAGCACGGCTCCAACGAAATCGAACGGGCGCGGGGTGGCGGGCGGGGCCGGGGCCAGGACCCAGAACAGCACCAGGGCCAGAACCCCGATCGGCAGATTGACCAGGAACAGCCACGGCCAGGAGGCCACCTCCAGCACCAGGGCGCCGATGGACGGCCCGGCGGCCCCGGACACCGCCACCACCATGGCAATCATCGCAAGCCCGCGCCCGATCATGGAACGGGGGAAGATGTGGCGGATCATGGCCGGCCCCACGGCGGCCAGGCAGGCGCCCCCCACGCCCTGCACCACCCGGGCGGCGATCAGCCAGCCGAGCGACCCCGACAGCGCGCACGCCAGCGACGCTGCGGTGAACAGCAGCAGCCCGAAGGAGTAAACCCGGCGCAACCCCAGGATCTCGCCCAAGGCCGCCGCCGGCAGCAGGCACACGGCGGTGCCCACCTGATAGCCGTTGACCACCCACACCGTGGCCGCCTTGGATGCCGCCAGCTCCTGCGACAGCGTGGGCAGGGCCAGGGTGGCAATGGCGCTATCCAGGCTCATCAGGGCCACGCCACACAAAATGCACAAACTGACGGCGAGCCGGGAGCGGGGCGGCAGTCCCGCCGGCTCAAGGGAAACGGACGCGGACGAAGCAGGCGGCACACCGGCCGTCGGGGCAAGGGCGGTCATGAGGGGGACTCTCGGCACGGGAAGGGAGATCGGGAAGGAAAGGCGGGGCCCCTCCTTTCCTTCAGGCAGTCTAGACGAGCCGGCCGCGTCCTGCTTTCGTGGGTGGGGCCTGCCCTTTCGCGAGTGGGACAAAAATGCGCAACGCTTCCTACGACACCTACCAGGCCGTGGCGCGCCCGGTGATCGCGATCGCGAATCATCACCCCACGGGGGCGCTGCGGCCCGCCCATCACCATCAGAGGGCGCAGCTGTTTCACGCCCTGGCCGGGGTGATCAGCGTGGACACGCGCGAAGGCGCGTGGGTGGCCCCGCCCGGGCGCGGGGTGTGGATCCCCGAGGGCGTGACCCACGCGGTCCACCTGCGCCCGGGCAGCCGGGCGTGCAACATGTGGTTCGATCCCGGCTTGTGCCCGAACCGGGGCCCGGGGTGCGAGGTGCTGGAGATCGCGCCCCTTCTCGACGCGCTGATCGGGGCCGCCGTGGACCTTCCCGCTGAGTACGACGAAGGGGGGCGCGACGGGCTGGTCATGCGCCTGCTGGCGGCCGAGGTCGACCGGGCGCCGACGGTACCGCTGACCCTCCCCTTTCCCCGCTCGCGGGCCCTGGGGCGCTTGTGCACGGCCTACCTCGCCGCGCCCCGGATCAACGTGACCATCGAGGCCTGGAGCACGGCCCTGGGCCTGGAACGACGCGCGTTCACCCGCGCCTTTCGCCGCGAAACCGGCATGAGCTTTGGCGCCTGGCGTCAGCAAGCCTGCCTGCTGGCCGCCCTGCCCCGCCTCGCCCAGGGCGACTCCGTCACCGCCGTGGCCCTGGATCTGGGCTACGACGCGCCGGCCGCCTTTTCCACCTCGTTCAAGCGCCGCCTGGGCACCACGCCGTCGGCCTACCGGGCCCAGGCGCAAGGCGACCCGGGCGGCACGCCCCCGGCATGAGGGCGCGCCGGCCGCGTGCCTCCCCAAGGAGGCGGGACCGTGCCAGGCCCCGCCCCCGCCAGGAAGGGCAGCGGATCAAAAAGCGCCGGCCAGGCTGGCCAGCGTGGCCTCGTGGGTCATGTCCACGCCCAAGGGCGTCACCGTCACCACGTTGCGGCACACGGCTTCCAGATCGGTGCCGACAGCGAAGCGGTCCTCGTTGCGCTGGGGGCCGATCCACATGTACGGGCGCCCGCGCGGATCGAACCGCTCCTGGATCTGGTCGCCGATCTTGCGCTTGCCCTGGCGGACCAGCTCGACCCCGGCCACCGCCTCCGGCGCGCACGAGGGGAAGTTGACGTTGATCAGCACGTTGCGCGCCCACGGCCGGGCGCAGGCGCGCCGGATCAGATCGGGGGCCAGGGCCTCGGCGGCGGCGAAGGGCTGGGGCGGGGTGCCCTCGATCACCTGCGACAGCGCGATGGCGCGAAAGCCCAGCAAGGTGCCTTCCAGGGCGGCCGCGACCGTGCCCGAATAGTGGACATCCTCGCCCAGGTTCCCCCCCCGATTGATCCCCGACAGCACCAGATCGGGCGCGCGGTCCTTCAGCAGGTGATTGACCGCCACCAGCACGCAGTCGGTGGGGGTTCCGCTGACGGCGAAGCGGCGTTCCCCGTGCCGGATCAGGCGCAAGGGATCGTGCAGGGTCAAGGCGTGCCCGGCGCCGCTGCGCTCGCGCTCGGGCGCCACCACCCACACATCGTTTGACAGCGTGCGGGCCACGCGCTCCAGAAGCGCCAGGCCCTCGGCGTCGATGCCATCGTCGTTGGAAACCAGGATGCGCGCCGACCCCAGGTCGGTCAGGGGGGGAAACATGGCCGTCAGCCTCCGATCCGTTCAAGGCCACCCATGTAGGGGCGCAAGACCGCCGGCACGGTGACCGAGCCATCGGCGTTCTGGCCGTTTTCCAAAACCGCGACCAGGCAGCGCCCGACCGCGAGCCCCGAGCCGTTCAGGGTGTGGACAAAGCGCGTGCCCTTCTCGCCTTCCACCTTGAAGCGGGCGTTCATGCGCCGGGCCTGGAAATCACCCGTGTTGGAGCAAGACGAGATTTCGCGGTAGGTGTTCTGGGCCGGCAGCCAGACTTCCAGGTCGTAAGTGCGCCGCGCCCCGAAACCGATGTCGCCCGAACACAGGGCCATCACCCGATAGGGCAGTTCCAGGCGCTGCAACACCGCCTCGGCGCAGGCGGTCATGCGCTCCAGCTCGGCCTCCGACTCCTCGGGGGCGACGATCGAGACCATCTCGACCTTTTCAAACTGATGCTGGCGGATCATGCCCCGGGTATCACGCCCGGCGGCCCCCGCCTCGGCCCTAAAGCACTGGGTGAGGCCGGTCATGCGCAAGGGCAAGGTGGAGGCGCCCACGATCTGGCCAGCCACCAGATTGGTCAAGGTGACCTCGGCGGTGGGGATCAGGTAATAGCCCTGCTCCAGCTTGAACAGATCCTCGGCGAACTTGGGCAACTGGCCGGTGCCCAGCAAGGCCGGCTCGCGCACCAGGGCCGGCGTCCAGGTTTCGGTGTAGCCGTGCTCGGTGGTGTGCAGGTCCAGCATGAACTGGGCCAGGGCGCGCTCCAGGCGGGCCACCTGACCACGCAGCACCACGAAGCGCGCCCCCGACAGGCGGGCCGCCGCCTCGAAATCCATGCCGCCCAGCCGGCCCCCCAGGTCCACGTGATCCAGAACCGGGAAATCAAACGTCCGGGGCGTGCCCCAGCGGCGGACCTCGACGTTCGCGGTTTCGTCGGGGCCGTCGGGCACCGTGTCGTCCAGCGTGTTGGGCAGGCTCATCAGCCGGGCGTCCAGGTCCTCGCCCACGCGCCGCGCCTGCTCCTCGACCTCGGCCATGCGCGCCTTCAAGGCCGCGACCTCGCTGGCTTCCGCCTCGGCCGAGCCCCCGGCCTTGCGAATCTCGCCGATGCGCCGCGACACATCGTTGCGCCGGGCCTGCATGTCGTTGAGCGCGGTCTGGGCGGCCCGACGCTCCTGGTCCAGGGCCAGGATCCCGGCCGACGCCGGTTCCATGCCCCGCCGGGCCAGGGCGCGGTCGAAGGCCTCGGGGTTGTCGCGAATGGCTTTCAGATCATGCATCGAAGCGAGTCCTTGTCGAAAC
>NZ_BJZO01000004.1 GCF_007992075.1 Pararhodospirillum oryzae | reverse complement strand
CTCGGATTACTCTAGAGCGCACTCCGATCGAACGAAACGGTGTCCATTTCGGCTGAAAATGCTCTAGAGTCTGTCCGTTTCACGTTGAAGCGGACAGGTTTGGGGGCGCCTTGTTTACGTGTGTTGTCTTGGGGAAAGGTGATGCTCCCCTTTCCCTGACAGGCTCTGAGCGTTCACTTTTTTGTGTGCTTCAGGAGGTTCCCATCCCGCCCCAGGCTCCCTTGCCCCGCGTGTTTCGTGTCTCGCTGCCGGCCCTGCTTGCCGTGGTGGGGCTTCTGGCGGCCTGTGCCGGTCCCACGTCCACGCCGACGCGGTACACGCCGCCCTCCGGGTCCGGGGGGACGTACAAGGTGGGCTCGCCCTATCAGATCGGGGGGCGGTGGTACTATCCGCGCGAGGATTATGACTACGACGAAATCGGGGTGGCCTCGTGGTATGGCACCAGTTTCCAGGGCAAGCGCACCGCCAACGGCGAACGCTTCGATCAAAACGCGCTGAGCGCCGCCCATACCACCTTGCCCATGCCCTCGATCGTGCAGGTCACCAACCTGAGCAACCGGCGGTCCATTGTCTTGCGGGTGAACGATCGCGGGCCGTTCGTGGCCGGGCGGTTGATCGATGTCTCGCGGGCCGCCGCGCGGTCGCTGGGGTTCGAGCAAAACGGCGTGGCGCGCGTGCGCGTGCGCATTCTGGCCGACGAAAGCCGCCGCGTGAAAGCCGAGGCCCTGGGCGGCGGGGGCGGCACGGCGGTGGCCTCGTCGCAGGCGTCGTATGGAGAAGGGGCCTCTGGAGGGGAAACGTCCTCGGGGGGCTCGTCTTCGTCGTATTCTTCTCCCGCGTCCTATGGGTCTTCCGGTTCGTCGCGCGGCGCGGTCGAGGCCGCGCCGCTGGCGCCGCCGCCCCGGCAGTCTTCCCCGTCGTCCTACGGGGGAAGCACGGCGGGAAGCGCCGGCACCAACGTGGGCCAGGTTGTCTTGCCGCCCCCCCGCGCGACAGGGGAGGCCATGCCCGCGAGTGGGGTGGTTTACATCCAGGTGGGGGCTTTCGCCAATGTCGAGAACGCCAATGCCTTGCGGGCTCGCCTGTCTTCGTTCGGTCCGGTTCTTGTCACCCCGATCTATTTCGGCGATCATGAGCTTTACCGGGTGCGGCTTGGGCCTTTTTCCGACAGGGCCTCGGCCGAGCAGCGGTTGCGTTCCGTGCAGGGCGCGGGCCACCCGGAAGCACGCCTGATGACCGACTGACCCGGTTTCCGGGGGTCCATGAGGTGTGAAGGGCTCCTTGACCCGACCGGCAAGGGCCCCCGTGCCGTCCGGTCCAGACCGACCCGCCGGCCCTGATTCCAAAGACGTTTCCTCCGCGCCACCCCGGAGTCCCTTGTTCCCGAGCGTGTTTACAAGAACATGGTCCAACCGAAGGAGCGACAGGTCGTGATCGCCTGCCCGTTTTTCCGCCCTCCGCTGACGCCGTCCGCGCTGCCCCGCCTGGCCGTGGCCCTGGCCGTGGCCCTGGTTCTGGCCGCCCCTGGCGCCTGGGCCTTCGAGACCAAGGCCCGCGAGGCCTTCCTGATCGACCTGGAAACCAACACCGTCCTTCTCGACAAGGACGCCGACACCCCCATGCCGCCGTCGTCGATGAGCAAACTGATGACGGCCTACATGATTTTCGAGCGCCTGCATGAAGGCTCCCTGTCGCTCGATGACACGTTCACGGTCAGCGAAAACGCCTGGCGCGTGGGCGGCGCGGCCAGCGGCGGGTCCACGATGTTCCTGGAACCCGGCGCGCGCGTGCGTGTCGAGGACCTGCTGCGTGGCATCATCATTCAGTCGGGCAACGATGCCTGCGTGGTGGCGGCCGAGAACCTGGCCGGCGACGAAGCCACCTTCGCGCGTCAGATGACGCGCCGGGCCAAGGAACTGGGCCTGACCCACAGCAGCTTCGCGAACGCCACCGGCCTGCCCGATCCCGGCCACCTGATGACGGCGCGCGACCTGGCGCTGCTGGCGCAACACATCATCAACGACTTCCCCACCTACTACGAAATTTATTCCGAAACTCAGTTCACGTACAACGGGATCGTCCAGCATAACCGCAACCCCCTTTTGTACAAAAATCTGGGGGCCGATGGCCTCAAGACCGGGCACACCTCGATCGCCGGCTATGGCCTGACCGCCTCGGCCAAGCAGGGCGACCGCCGGGTGATCATGGTCATCAACGGCTTGAACACCACCATGGAGCGGTCGGAGGAAGCCGAGCGCCTGATCTCGTGGGCATTCCGGAACTTTGAAAACGCCACCTTGTTCCACGCCGGCGAGGTGGTGAGCGCGGCCGATGTGTGGATGGGGGCCGAGGACACGGTGCCCCTGGTCGTGCCCAAGGATCTGCTTGTCACCTTGCCGCGTGCCGCCCACCGTGACCTGTCGATCAAGGTCATGTACGAAGGCCCCGTGCAAGCGCCGATCGCCGAGGGCGCGCCGATCGCCCGCCTGGTGCTGGAAGGCCCCGAGATGACCCCGCTCAGCTTCCCGCTGGTCGCGGGCAAGGCCGTGGAACCGCTCTCGGCCGTCGGCCGGGTGTTTTCTTCCCTGGCGCACCTGATGTTCGGATGGGTCGCGACAACCGGCGATGCCGAGGGGGCCGCCGCTCCCGTCGCCGCGCCCGCTGCTGGAACCGGATCGTGAAGCGAGGGCGGTTCCTTGTTCTGGAAGGGGGCGATGGCGTGGGCAAGACCACCCAGCGCGCCCGCCTGATCACCGCGCTTGGCCATCTGCGCAGCCAGGGCGATCCCCTGAGCGTGCTGGCCACCCGCGAGCCGGGCGGCGCCCCGGGGGCAGAGGCCATCCGGGCCTTGCTGGTGGCCGGGGACACCGGGCGCTGGGATGCCCGGACCGAGGCCCTGTTGCACGC
Organism: Pararhodospirillum oryzae; assembly: GCF_007992075.1. GTDB lineage: Bacteria > Pseudomonadota > Alphaproteobacteria > Rhodospirillales > Rhodospirillaceae > Pararhodospirillum > Pararhodospirillum oryzae. The sequence continues at coordinate 70,568 of NZ_BJZO01000004.1, read as the reverse complement.
CGCCGCCCGGCGCGACCATCTGGTCCGCACCGTCTGGCCGGCCCTGGCGGCGGGCACCTGGGTGGTCAGCGACCGCTTCGCCGATTCCACCCGTGTCTACCAAGGCGCGGGAATGGGCGTGTCGCCGGACGATCTGGAGCGGCTGATTGCCTTTGTCTGCCAGGAGTTCCAGCCCGATCTCACCGTGATCCTTGATCTTCCCGCCGCGCGCGGCCTGGAGCGGGCCGCCCGCCGCCAGGCCCGCGACGGAACCCGTCCGGGAACCGAGGATCGCTACGAGCGCCTTGACGCGGCCTTCCATGAACGGGTGCGGGCGGGCTTCCTGGCGCTGGCGGCGCAAACCGGGCCCGACGTGCCGCGCCGGGTGGTGATCGACGCCGACGCCGACGAGGACACCGTCCATCGTCGCGTGCTGGCGGCCGTGCGCGACGCCTGTCCCGAACTGGAGGAGGCGGCGTGAACGCCGAGGCTGCCCAGGCACCCGAGGTTCCTCCGCCCCGCCTTGGTGTCGATCTGCTGGGTCACGAGGAGGCCGAGAAAACCTTTCTGGGGGCCCTGGCCTCCGGGCGCCTGGCCCATGCCTGGATGATTTCGGGGCCCGAGGGCATCGGCAAGGCAACCCTGGCCTACCGCATCGCCCGGCACATGCTGCGCCCGGATCGCGACGGCGCCGGGGCGCCGGGCCTGTTCGCCCCCGAGCCCGCGCCCGCCTCGCTCGACATGAGCCCCGACCATCCGGTGTTCCGGCGGGTCGCGGCCGGCTCGCACGGGGACCTCAAGGTCATTGAACGCGGCTGGATGGAGCAGAAAAGCGCCCAGCGCCGGGCCGAGATCGTGGTCGGCGACGTGCGCGACATCGGCCCCTTCATGCGCCTGACCGCCTCGGAAGGGGGGTGGCGGGTGGTGCTGATCGACGAGGCCGACCGCATGAACCGCAACGCCGCCAACGCGTTGCTGAAGGAACTGGAGGAACCGCCGGACCGTTCCTTGCTGCTGCTGGTCTGCCACAACCCGGCCCGCCTGCCGGCCACCGTGCGCTCGCGCTGCCGGCGCCTGGTGCTGCGCCCCCTGGCGTCCGCGCCGCTTGACGCCCTCATCGCCCGCCACCTTCCCGACCTCGCGCCCCAGGAGCGCGCCACCCTGGCCGGGCTGGCCGAGGGCAGCCTGGGCCGGGCCCTGACCCTGGCCCGGCAAGGCGGGCTTGCCCTGTGCGCCGACATGCTGGGCCTGCTGGGCACGGCGCCCGCCTTCGAGACGGGGCGCCTGCATGGCCTGGGCGATCGGATGGCCCGCGACGACGCGGCCTTCGCCGCCCTTTCCGACCTCTTGCCCTGGTGGCTCGCGCGCATGGTGCGCCGGGGCCTGGCGGAGGAGGGGCCTTCGGGGCCCGGTCTGCCGGGCGAGGATCCGGTGGCGGCCCGCCTGCTGGCGGCGGCGCCCCTTGATCGCTGGATCGAGGTGTGGGAAAACGTCGGCGCCCTGTTTGAACGGGCCCGCGCCGTTCATCTGGACCGCAAGCAGACGGTCCTTGGCGCTTTTCACCTGGTGGAACGCGCGTTTGGCTCCTCCTAACGGCCGCGTTCCCCGTCCGGTTCGGGAGTCCCTTGTCATGGCCGGGTCAAAACCCCGCTACTACGTCACCACCCCCATCTATTACGTCAACGACAAGCCCCACATCGGACACGCGTACACCACCTTGGCTTGCGATGTCCTGGCCCGCTTCAAGCGTCTTGACGGCTACGACGTGCGCTTTTTGACCGGCACCGACGAGCACGGCCAGAAGGTGGAAAAGTCGGCCCAGGCGGCGGGCGTCGATCCCCACACCTTCACCGACGGGGTTTCGGCCAATTTCCGCGCGCTGGCCCGCGCCATGGGCTTTAGCAACGATGATTTCATCCGCACCACCGAGCCGCGCCATCTGAAAGCCTGTCAGGCGCTATGGCGGACCTTGCTGGAGCGCGACGAGATCTATCTGGGGGCCTACAAGGGCTGGTACTCGGTCCGCGACGAAGCCTTCCACGGCGAGGACGAACTGACCCGCGATCCCGACGGCACCTTGCGCGCGCCCAGCGGCGCCCCGGTGGAGTGGGTCGAGGAGCCCAGCTATTTCTTCCGCCTCTCGCGCTGGCAGGAGCCCTTGCTGGAGTTCTACCGCGCCAATCCGGACTTCATCGCCCCGGACAGCCGGCGCAACGAAGTCATCCGCTTCGTTGAAGGCGGTCTGACCGACCTGTCGATTTCGCGCACCACCTTTTCGTGGGGCATTCCCGTGCCCGACGACGAAAAGCACATCATGTATGTGTGGATGGACGCGCTGACCAACTACATCACCGCCGTTGGCTATCCCGATACCGAGGGCGAGTATGCCCGCCTGTGGCCGGCCGACCTGCACATGGTGGGCAAGGATATCTTGCGCTTTCACACCGTGTACTGGCCGGCCTTCCTGATGGCCGCCGGCCTGGAGCCGCCCAAGCGGGTGTTCGCCCATGGCTGGTGGACCAACGAGGGGCGCAAGATCTCGAAAAGCGTGGGCAACGTGATCGATCCCCTGGCCCTGGTTGAAACCTATGGCCTGGATCCGGTGCGCTACTTCCTGCTGCGCGAGGTGCCGTTCGGCAACGATGGCGACTTCAGCCACCGCGCCATGATCGGGCGCATGAACGGCGAGCTGGCCAACGACCTGGGCAACCTGGCCCAGCGCACGTTGTCGATGATCGCGCGCAACTGCGCGGGCACGGTGCCCCAGCCCCAGCCCTTCACCGACGACGACCTGGCCCTGCTGGGCCCGGCCGACGCCTTGCTGGGCACGGTGCGCGCCGCCCTGGACCGCCAGGCCTTCCACGAGGCCCTGGAAGCCATCTGGGTGGTGGTGCGGGCCGCGAACGGCTACGTCGATCGTCAGGCCCCCTGGGCACTGCGCAAGACCGATCCCGAGCGCATGGGCACGGTGCTGTACGTGCTGGCCGAGGTCATCCGCCGGGTGGCCCTGCTCATGCAGCCCGTGGTGCCCGAGGCCGCCGGCCGCCTGCTTGATCAGGTGGGGCAGGGGCCCGACCAGCGCACCTTCGAGGCCCTGGATCCCGCCTGCCGCCTGACCCCGGGACTGACCTTGCCGGCTCCGGCCGGGGTGTTCCCCCGCTTCGTGGACCCCGCCGAGGCAAGCGGCGCCTGAAGCCCTTCCGGGCACGGGACAAGGAAACGCTGATCCGTTCCTTGTCCCTTTCCCGTAGGAACGAACGCTTCCGATCTGGTTCTTCCGGGACGGGGGCGTCCCTTATTCGCGAGAAAAGAAGAACACGACCATGCTGGTGGATAGCCATTGCCACCTGGATTTCCCCGACTTCGCCGACGAACTCGACCAGGTGGTGGCGCGCGCGCGTCTTGCCGGCCTGGGGGCGATGCTGACCATCGGCACCCACGTCACCCGCTTCGAGCCCGTGCGAGCGTTGACGGACCGTTTTCCCGACGTGTGGTGCACGGTGGGCATCCATCCCCACGAGGCCGGGCGCGAGCCTGTGCACGATGCCGAGGCGCTGGCCCGTCTGGCCGAGGCGCCCAAGGTGGTGGGGTTCGGGGAAACCGGGCTGGATTACTTCTATGACCACAGCCCGCGCGCCGATCAGGAACGGTCGTTCCGCGCCCACCTGGAGGCGGCTCGCCTGACCGGCCTGCCGGTGGTCATTCACACCCGCGACGCCGACGAGGACACCGCGCGCCTGTTGCGCGAGGAATACGAGAAGGGGCCCTTCACCGGCCTGATCCACTGCTTCAGCGGCGGCGCGGATCTGGCGCGAACGGCCCTGGATCTGGGGCTGTACCTGTCGGTTTCCGGGATCATCACCTTCCCCAAGGCGCAAAACGTGCGCGACGTGATCGCCACGGTGCCCTTGGACCGCCTGCTGGTGGAAACCGACGCCCCCTATCTGGCCCCGGTGCCGTTTCGCGGCAAGCGCAACGAGCCGGCCCATGTGGTGCACACGGCTGCCGCCGTGGCCCGGCTCAAGGGCGTGCCCGAGGAAGCGTTCCACCAGGCCACCACCGACAATTTCTTCCGCCTGTTCGCCACCTGCGTGCGTCCCGCCGGGCCGGCCGCCAGCGCCGCGTCGGCGTCGTGAGCGGGGACGACCGGGCGGTGATCGTGCGGGCCACCGTCCTGGGGTGCGGGGGATCGGGGGGCGTGCCCTCGCTGGGGACCGGGTGGGGGGTGTGCGATCCCACCGATCCCCGCAATGCCCGCCTGCGGCCTTCCCTACTGGTCGAGGCCGTGGACAGGAACGGGGCGGTGCTGACCCGCGTTCTGGTTGATCCCTCGCCCGATCTGCGCCAGCAGGCCTTGAGCGTCGGGCTGCGCCACCTGGACGCGGTGATTGTCACCCATGCCCATGCCGATCACATCCACGGCATTGACGACCTGCGCGAGGTCAACCGGGCCATGGGCCACGCCTTGGACCTGTGGGCCACGCCCCGGGTTCTGGGCGAATTGAACGGCCGCTTTTCCTATTGCTTCACGCCCCTGCCCGAGGGGGCGACCTCGATTTACAAGCCCTTGCTGATTCCCCGCCCGGTCACCTGGCAAGAGCCGTTTTCCATCGGGGCGTTGAGCGTGATTCCTTTTTTCCAGGATCACGGCTGGCGCATGGAAACCATGGGGCTGCGCTTCGGGCCGCTGGCCTATTCCACCGATGTGGTCGAGCTGGACGAGACGGCGTTCGCGGTGCTGGACGGGGTGCAAACCTGGATCGTGGACTGTTTCGGACAGGTGACCCATCCCACCCATTCCCACCTGGACAAGACCCTGGGCTGGATTGCCCGGGTCGGTCCCCGCCTCGCGGTGCTGACCCACATGGGGCCGGGGTTGGATTACAAGGCCCTGTCGGCGCGTTTGCCCCCGGGGGTGATCCCGGCCCACGACGGCCTGGTTCTGGACTGCCCTGCCTGGAGTCCGTCCGTTTCGCGTTGAAGCGGACAGACTTTTGATCTCTTTGTTTGAGTTTGTCAGGGAAAAGCGGTGCCCCTTTTCCAGGGCACCTTTTAGGTGATGAACACGGACTCGGCCAGGGCGACGGCCGGGGTGTCGTGGAAGGTGCCCAGCGCGGCAAGGGTCCGCGTATTGGGGCTGGCGCCCTCCTGGAAGGTGAACAGGGCGCAGTCGGTGCCGTCTCCCACCACCAGAAGGCCGTGCTGGTCGCGGCTCAGGGCGCCCAGGGCGGCTTGCAGCGACGCGTAGCCGTCTTCGTCGCGCCAATAAGCGGCCGGCACGTTTTCCATCACCAGAAGATCGATCCCGGAAAGCGCCGTCCCGGGCGAGAACAGCGAACGCGTGATCTGGCCGTCGCCGGTGCCATCGGCCAGGGCGGCCACGCTTCCCGTCACGCCCACCCGGGTGGCGCCGGGGAGGAATCCCCAAATGTCATCGCCGCTCGCGGCCTCGGCGTTGGGGGTGGAAAACACCAGGGCAAGCGGCCGCGCGCCGCCGTCGAGCCCGGGAACCAGGGTAAGGTCGTCGTGGCCCCGGCCCAGGCGCACGGTTTCCACGTCGCGCAGCACCATCCGGTTGCCGCGATCCCCCAAGGTCACGATGTCGGTGCCCCGTCCCCCCAGCAGGGTTTCCAGGCCGGCCACCACCACCGTGTTGCCGCGATCGCCCAGGGTGATCCAGTCCGCGCCCGCGCCGCCCACCAGGGTGTCGAGGCCGGCCACGATCATGGTGGTGCCGCGATCGCCCAGGGTGACCCAGTCGGCCCCCGCACCGCCCACCAGGGTTTCGATCGCGGCCACCAAGGTGGTGCTGCCACGCGGCCCCAGGGTCACCCAATCACCGCCGGTACTGCCCACCAGGGTTTCCAGCCCGCTTACGGTGATGGTTGAAGAAGACGAGCCATCCGCGTTGGGGGCAAGGCTGATCCAGTCGCCGCCGCGTCCGCCTTGCACGGTTTCGATGCCGCCAAGGGTCATTGTGTTGCCGCGATCGCCCAGGGTCAGGGTGTCCGGGCCGCGTCCGCCCGTCACGCGTTCGACGGCGGCGAGGGTCAGGGCGTTGCCCTGATCCCCGAGAAGGATGTGATCGAAGCCGGCGCCCCCCACCACGGTTTCCACGCCGCCCAGGACATTCAGCGCGCCGCCACGATCGCCCAGGGTGATCCAATCGGCGCCGGTGCCGCCTTGCACGGCCTCCACCGCCGCCATGACCAGGGTGGCGCCGCCATTGTCCAGGGTCACGCGGTCCTCGCCCGCGCCGCCCACCAGGGTTTCCACCTGGCCAACCACGATGGTGGCACCGCGATCGCCCAGGGTGACCCAGTCGCCGCCCTCGCTCCCCAGAAGGGTTTCGATGCCCGCGATCAGGATGCGCCCGGCGTTGGGGCCCAGGCGCACCTGGTCGAGGCCCGTGCTCCCGACCAGGGTTTCGATGCCGCTGACCAGAATCGTGGCGTCCGCCCCGGTCAGGCTCAGCCAGTCGCCTCCCTGACCCCCACTGACCCGCTCGACCCCTTCCATGTCCAGGGCGTTGCCGGTGTCGCCCAGGATCACCCAGTCGGCCCCCGTGCCACCCCGGACGGCTTCGACCCCTTGCACGTGCACGGTCTGGCCGGCATCGGCGAGGGTGATCCGGTCGCGGCCGCGTCCGCCGATCAGGGAGTCCACGCCGGCCACGGTCATGGTGTTGCCGCGATCGCCCAGGGTGATCGCGTCGCCGGTGCCATGCCCGATCAGGGTTTCGATCGCGGTCAGGATCAGGCGCGATCCCCCCCCGGCCAGGACCACCGTGTCCTGGCCGCTGCCCCCGACCAGGGTTTCGATGCCCTGGACCCCGACCCAGCCGCCCCGGTCGCCCAGGGTGATCCAGTCGGCGCCCGCGCTGCCTTGCACGCCTTCCACCGCCGCCACGATCAGGCGGTTGCCGGTGTTGTTGCCCAGCACGATCCGGTCGGTTCCCGGGCTGCCGACCACGGTTTCGATGTCGGTCACGGTCACGGTGCCGGCCTCGTCCAGGGTGATCCAGTCCCCTCCGGCTCCGCCGAGCACGGCTTCCACCCCGCTCACGCTCAGCGAGGCGCCCGCCGATCCCAGGCTGATCGTATCCGTGCCGGCGCCCCCGATCACCGTGCTGATGCCTTCCACCGCCAGGCGATCATCGTGATCGGACAAGATCAGTGCTTCCTGGGTCTCGCTGCCTACCACCAGCCCGACGTCGGTGACGGCCAGGCGGGTGGTGCCCGGGATCAAGTTGACCTGCAAGCCCCCCGTGCCGATGATCCGGCCCACGCCGCCCCCCGCCTGCACCGGGTTCGTGTCGTTGACCCGGACCACCTGCTGGTCTCCGCTGCCTTCGATCCGTTCGATTCCCGTCACCGCGACGGTCACCGCGCCGCCGACCACGCGCAGCGTGTCGAAGCCATCGCCCCCCCGAACCGTGTCGCCGGCGCCGGCCTCGATCAGGTCGTTGCCGGCGCCGCCGTCGAGGGTGTTGGCGGCGTCGTTGCCGGTCAGGATGTCGTCGCCCTGGCCGCCGGTCGCGGCCTCGATGACCACGCCCTGGGCAATGGCCAGGAAACGGCCCCCGGCGATGGTGCTGAAGCCGCCCTCGCGCAGGTCGATGGAAACCGCCTGGGTCTGGGCCGAGGCGTCGATACGGTCGGTGCCGCCCGTGTCCCACAGGCACGCCACCCGGTCGCGCGACAGGGCATAAACGGAATCGCCCGCGTTGGCGCTGGGGTTGACGCCGTATAAATATTGAATGGCCAGAACGTCGTAGAGCATGGGGCCGACATCGTGCACCATGCCCCCCAACCCCATGTAGGCGTTGGATCCGGCGTAGTAGGACATGACGCTGTAATCGCGATTGTCCAGGTACGAGGGCAGAAAGGGGCCCGGTGGCGTCGAGCCGCCCGCGTCGTAGGCCCCGGGGTGCTTCAGGCCCAGGGCATGGCCGATTTCGTGAATCAGGTTGGCGAACCCGGCGTGCCCGGGGGCGAGGCCGCCGCCCGCGTTATCGGGGTGCTGATTGTTCAGATAGACATCACCCCCCGGTGCCGGGTCCGTGTTCAGGGCGCCGGTGTCGGTGTACGAGGCGACGGGGAGATAGGCATAGGCCGAGGAGCCGGATTGCGCGCTGGTGCCAAACACGATCTGCCCCTCGCTGCCCACTTCCTGGAAGCGGAGGTTCGCGACCTGGGCCCAGGTCTGCAAGGCGGCGCGGGCGGCGGTTTTCTGCTCCTCGGTGAAGGGCTGAAAGCCGGCGCGGTCGGCATCGGTGGCATACGAGGGCACGCTGGTGGCAAAGGAATAGGTGACCACCGCCCCCGTGCCCAGGGCGCTGGTCACGTTCCAGCGCGCGCTGGTGCTCCACAGCAAGGAATCGATCCGGAAATCGCCGCTGATCTCGGGCATGGCCTGGTGTCCCGTTGCGCACAGCTTGCCCGGGTGCTGACAGCCGGACGGGCTTTATTCTGGCGTCGGGCCCCCGCTTTCGTCAATCGCGCCCGCTGCTTCGGCCGAGGGCGCGCAGGACCTCGCGGGCGTTTTCCTGAAGGCGCTGGGGCAGGCTGGTGGTGCGCAGGTTGGCTAGAATCAGGTCGGCCAGCGCCCCCGAGATCGTGACCGACAGCTCGATGGGGTAGCCGTCGTACACATCCGGATTGGCCCCGGCAATGCCCACGCCCACCGCCAGATCTCCCAGAAGCGGCCCGTTCAGGGTCAGGCTCAGGGTTTTGTACTGGAAGTTCTCCAAGGCGCGGCGCAGCAAGGCAACACCCCCGGGGTTCCCGGAGGGCGGGGGGGCCGGGTCGGCGGACGAGGGCGCGGGGCCGATGCGATAGCGCAGGTGGCCGGGCCCGCTGGCTTGCAGGTGGCCGTTTTCAACCCGCGCCGGGCCGTCGGCGAACACCAGGGGCAGGCGCCCGTCCAGGCGGCCGGCGGCGCTTACCTCCTCCAGGTCGAGGAAGGCGCTCAAGGCGGCCAGATCCACGCCCCGCACCGCAAGGGGGACCCGCACGGGCGCGCCGGTCAGGGGCACGGGGACCGGGCCCTCGGTTTCGATGGTGCCGTCCGCCAGGGTGAAGCGGGCCGCCTGAACGCGCAGGGCAAGGCCCCTGGCGTTGGCGGGCCGATCGGCGCCGAGGCGGGCGGAAAGATCCTGGATCGGCAGGCCGCCCAGGCGCCCCTGGCCCCGGTCCAGGGCCAGGTCGGCGCGCAGGCTCCAGCCGTCGCCCCAGGCCACGGTGCCCCTGGGGCGCAGGCGGGCGGTGAGTTTCTCCACCACCGTTCCCAGGGGCGGGTACAGGTCGGCCAGGGTCAGGGCCTCGGGAGCCAGGGATACCGGGGTTTCGTCGAGGCGGAGTTCCCCGGCCCCGGTGCCCGCGTCAATCCAGCCCGTGGCCGCGAGAACCGGCGGGGTTCCGGGCGCGTCCAGGGTCACGGCGAGGTCAAGGGGGCGACGGGTCGGGGTGTCCGGCTGGTCGGGCGCCTTCAGGTGGCCCACCAGGCGCAGGGCGCGGGGCGCGCGCGTGCCGCCGGTGCGCGTTCCGTCCTCGCCCGGCAGTCGTACCAGGCGGGCCGCGAAGGTGGCGGTGGGGCCGTTCAGGCTGGCGTCCACGTCCACGTCGGTCGCGTGCACGCCCGCCACTTCAACGGCGTCTGCCTGTGCGTGAAGAACCAGCGGCGGCGCGTCCTCGCGCGCGGAATACCCTCCGGTCACGCTGACCCCCAGCCCGCGCACGGTCAGCGGCGTCTGGTCGCCCAGGAGCATGGTGAGGGGGGCGGAGGGGCTGAACGCCGCGTCGATGTCCAGACGCCCGGGGCCCAGGGTCAGGCGGGCCGGGCGCGCCAGGGTGACGGTCACCGGATCGGGCAGGGCGGGCACGCGGGCGTTCAGGTCCAGGGCCTCAAGCGTCAGCACCAGGGCCTTGGCTCCCGGGGCCTTGGCTCCCGGGGCGTTGGCTCCCGGGGCCTTGGCTCCCGGGGCGTCGGCCTCGGGGGTCAGGTGGCCGTGGGCCGAAAAGGTCAGGCTGGCGTCGGCCCCGGGCAGGTGCACGCGCGCGTTGGTGATCGTCCAGTCGTCCACGCCCAGGGCCGGCACGACCAGGGGGAGGGAGAACGCCCCCGGCTCATCTTCCGACGATGTGGCGGCGGGCACGGCGAGGGTGGGGCCGGTGAGGGCAAGGCGGGAGAGCCGGCCGGTCGCCAGATCCTTCCAGGTCCAGGCCAGTTCCAGACGGTCCCAGGCCAAGGTGCCGTCGGCAAGGCGGGCGTCCTCCACCACCAGCCGGTCCAGGTCCCAGACGCTGACCCGGGCCGAGAGGGCAGGCAGGCCAAACAGGGGGGGCACCTGGGCCAGGGCCCACGGGGCCAGCGCCAGCCGCCCCAGGACCAGGCCCGCGACGAGGCCCAGGGTCAGCCCGGCGCCTCCCAGGCCGATCCAGGCAAGCAGGGGGCGCCGGCGGCGTGGCGCGCCAGGAGAAGGCGGGGAGGGCGAGGGCGCGGCGGACGGGGAAGAACGGGACAACGGGCCAGGCTCCGGAGGAACGACAAGGGATCCTCCCCGACGACCGGCCTGGACCGGTACCGGGGAAACGGTTGCCTTGCGGCGGTCTCCCGTGGATAACAGGAGAAGGGGCCGGACCGGAAGAGGGGTCCGCCCGACAGGAGTATGTCGGGGAAAAGAAGGCACGGCCTTTCCCGGACAAACTTAAACAAAATGATTCAGAATCTGTCCCTTTCGCCCTGAAAAGGAACAGGACGGACTCTAACGGGGAAGGGCTGTTTGGCATGACCTCGACGCGGCCGCCACTGGTCGATTCCACGTTCGACGTGGCCAACTGGTTTTTGGATCGGGCCTTGAACGATGGCGAGTACCTGCAACCGCAAAAACTGCACCGCCTGATGTTCCTGGCCCAGGCCTATTGCGCCGTGGCCCACAATGGCCGGCGGCTGATGCCCGCCGTGTTCATCGCCGACGCGATGGGTCCGCTGGAGCCCAACGTGTACCGGGCGTTTGAAAACGAACGCCCGTGGATCAGCGAAGTGAAGATGTCCGAGGCGGCCAAGCAGGTGCTGGATAGCATCTGGCGGCGGTTCGGGGTGCATTCGGCCGAGCACCTGTCGCGCGTGGTGCGCCGTCATCCGCCGTTCGCCGAGGCCTGGGCTTCCGAGCCGCGTTCGGTGATCACCGAGGAAGCGATGGTGGCCTTCTACGGCCAGATCCGCCCCGACCGCCCCCCGGTCCTGCGCCCCGACCCGACCGCCGAGGGGGTGGACCACACCGTGGAGGCCCCGGCCCTGGAAACGGTGCTGCGCCCGCGCGTGATGCGCTCGCACAAGGGCCGCCCGGTCAACGTCATGCCCTGGGTGCCCAAGGGCCGCAAGGACGACGGCGGCACGTGAGGAGGGGGGCGCGGCTCGCGGGGCACGATCGGGTTTTTTCCCCAAATTAAGGGGTTGCCAAGCCGCAAGGAAATGAGTAGGTTCCCGCCCCTACCGCCCACGGAATTCCAGCGTGGGACCGGGCGGCACCGTGTAGTGTCCGCCCCCGGTGGAGGGATGGCCGAGTGGTCGAAGGCGCACGCCTGGAAAGTGTGTATACGCCAAAAGCGTATCGTGGGTTCGAATCCCACTCCCTCCGCCAGTTTTTCTTCTAATACATTGAAGAAAAACCGTACTTCTTAAAAGCCCAGTCATCAAGGCATCACTTTGTCTTCCGAGATGAGGTGGTTTTTTCCATTCGAACCGAACGGGTCCTCTTTCGTTAAGGGGGCCTTTCTTGTTGCCCGCAGGACAACAGCGGCAGTCCCAGGCGGGGGCGTTTTCCCCAGGCGCACCTTCTTTCCCTTCTCGGAGGAGGCAAGCGAGGCCCCCGTGGTCAAAGGCGGTATCGTGCCGGGAAACAAGCCCATGGATGGCAAAATCCGCTTCGATCCCAGCGGCCCCCCGGGCTCTGCTTGAATCCCCCCCCCTGTGGCGTGATGCTCTTCACCTGACACAGGGCGCCACACCGAGCTCCGGCCTGCTGGAGACACCGTCAACGACCTTTTTGTGGACGCCCATTCGATCTCTCCTTGGCCAAAGGGGGGGCGACCGTCGGCGCCGTCGGTTCGAACCGGGGGAGGCACCGTTCCCGGGCTTCCCATTGAGACCGTATGCGCTGTCGCCGCTTTATCGGACGTCTCCGTGAGTGGACGTTTTACCGGGAAGGGTTGCTGGATGGAGGTCTTTGAATGAAGGTGCGCTTCCGAAGAAGAAAAGATCGCAAAACGCGGCTTATTGGTTTTTCGAATAGAATGTTGCTGATTATTGATAGGGAAATGCTGAAAAATAAAATTATAAAAATTTGAGCGATTTCGGGTAAATGCAATACTTTATGCACAAAGGCTATGACAATCCCGTGCAGGAGGTAAAGAGAATAAGAGGCATCGCCGATTTTTTCCAGAACCCAGAGTCGAGGCCACAGACCCGCTTGTTCAATCCACAAGGCCCCGGCAACCACGGCCGTGGACGGAATTCCCAGCATGAGCACCCGCTTCCAGGGCGTGTCCTCCCCGGCCCCGACGAGAAAAGTCAGGAGAGGATATAGAGCTATTGCTATAACAAAGCATGCAACACCCAAAAACAGTGGATTCCGTGGGGCTGGCAGTCCTGATAAAAAAAGACCAGCAGCAAATTCCAATAGCAATGGGCTTGTATAAGTTTGAATAACGGGGGAAGGTATTGATGACATAAAGAATCCAAGTGCAGCAAGAGCAATCATGACTACGGATATTTTCCATGCTCTCCACTTAATAATAAGGCATATAGAAAAAATAACGTAGAAAAACATCTCATAATTGAGTGTCCAGCCCGATATGATCAAGGGCCAGATTTTACCGTCCGCGTTCAGATGTGGAATAAACAATAGAGACTGGATCAGGCTTGGTGTGTCGAACGAAAAGCGCCGGAACAATCCAGGAATAAGGGATGCGACACACATAATTATTGTTACAAACCAATAAAGAGGAACGATTCGTATTATGCGCTTGATCATAAAATTCATGGGAGATTCAATTAATCCGGTTTTTCCCATAACAAATCCAGAAATAACAAAGAATAAATCAACTCCACCGTATCCATGGTGTAGTGTTTCCGTATGAAATAAAATTACAAATATCGCAGCCAAAGCCCTTAGGTGTTGAATGGATAGATGCTTTTCCAAGGTAGAATTTGACGAAAATTTGTGAATTTCGTATGTTTTCATGGAGAATTCCTCGTCATGAAATCTTTCTTTTCTGCGTTGGGTCACCGTGCGGCGCCTTGGGTTTGTGGAGGGCCCTCCCTTCAGTCAACGACGTGTCACTGCGGTGGTGGGGCGGGAATGGCCCAAGGCAGTCACGGCAATCCGACAACGGCTCTCCCCCTCTGGAGACCCGGGACCTTTCTGTCTGTGCCGTGGTCTCCGCGTCCGCTTCACGCGGCTGAAAAGCCGATAGCGCGATGGATTCGACTGTTCTTTCCCGAAAGTCACCAATCGAACCCACGTTCTGATACATCCGATTGCATTTAATTTTGATCAAGACGGATGATATTTACCAATCACATATAATACGCAAACCTTGATAAGGAGTATTGGAAATAATAAAATGAAATACGGATCGCTTTTAAACATAGCAAGCACTTCCAGTGGAAATTTAAAATTGTTTTTGATGGTGCAGCGAGCTACATGAAATGTAAAGTCATGACGAAATTTAGATATAATCGAGTCATTAATTGATTTTCCGGAAGCTGTGAGCGGTATTCTTTTTTTTATGATAAGATGTGATATAATTTGATCTCTTTTTCGAAAAAAATATTCAGGATACTTCCAACCTAAATTACTAAAATAAATATTAACGCCATCTTGGCATTCGACACGAATTTCATTTGAAAATCCTACTTTTCCAGATTTGGATAAAATATCAACTAAAAAAAGCATATCTTCTCCAGCAAATTTCAAGTCTTCATTGAATCTTAAGGATTTACAAAGACTTTTTCTATAAACAACGGTTGAAAGTTGCGCGGCAAAACATTCAATGATTAAATTAACCGCAACATCGCGAGGTATATAAGAAAAACCCTTTGTTTTTGAGTCTCTTTCGACAAAACAATGAATTTGAGGGCAATATGTAGAAAAGCATGATTCGTGAAAACCTGACCTCATATTGTCAGAAAAATAAAAATCACATCCAGATTTCATTGCCTTGAGAGCATATAATAAGTGATCTTCATGCCACACATCATCTGAATCCATAAATGCAATGTAATCCGTTATATCATCAATGTTTTCAAGTGCTGTATTTCTGGCTTTTGATACGCCACCATTTATTTGTTTTATAATGTGAAGAGAAAATAAATCAGAAAAATTCAACTCCATTAATTCGGAAGACGCCGGAATCGGAGAACCATCATCAACAACAATAATATTGACGTGAGTTTCAGATGGAAGATTTTGTTTAAAAATAGATCTAAGAGATCGTTTTAGTATTCCAGGTTTTTTTTGGAAATAAGGCACAACAACACTGATCGTGGTTCCCATTTTAATTATTCCTCGTTTATTTTTGAGATATTAATCTAAAATGATCTGTATTTTTTTGTAAATTTTTCGATAAAATCTACCATTTTGTTCGTTGCGTCATTCATTTTTTCTTCCTCACTTAAACAAGGATCCTTCCTTGAGAGAACAATTAAACGCTGTGCCGCAATCTCATGAAAGGCCTGGTCGAGGAAACCGTGCAAGGGGGTGCCCAGGAGATTACGAGCCACGCCAGAAATAGAGGCGCGGTGGGGGAACCTCTCGTTTACCTCGCCTAAACAGGAGGGCCAAAGTCGATAAGGGCGGAGTGTTATTCCCAGCGCTTCCGACCAATCCAGCCATTTTTCACGGTGAAGGTGGTTTAAGGGGAGGACCGGAACCCATGGAATGCGCAAGGCGTCCGCCACAATCGCGCCATGCATGGCTTCGGCAATGACGAGGCGAGAAACAAGAAGCTGATCGATAACCTTTTGGACAGGCTGTCGTGGATCGATCAAATGGATGCCGGCAAGTCGGCATGCTTCCTGCCAATGGCCGGAGTCAAGGCTTTCCCAATGAGGAATAAAAGAAACGAAAGGTTGTGGTTGACTGGCAGATTTAACAAGAGTTCTTATCAAAATTGCCGAATCACCAACCCCTTTTTCCGGAGGAATATTTAAAAATTTAGCCGTACGGGGACCTCTAACAAAAAAAACATCCCATTCTTTTTCTGAGATATTAGGTATTTTATTTCCGTAGTGTGTTACAAGTCCGGATCCAAAAACTATTTTTTTTGCGCTATGATCATGGGAGAGGCTTAATACGGAACCAATCCCGATAAAAATAGTATTTGAGTCGTTGTCAAAAAAGTTTGGGATTAGCTTAGGCCAAATCCATTGGTTTAACTCGTCTCCGAAATTTGGATGTTTTCCACGGTAATAATAAATTTTCATTTTTATGTTCCTTTGCTTGTCGTTTGTTTTATGGTTATTATCTATATCTGGTTTAATGTTTTATTGGTGAGTATCAGGTTACACCGAGTATGCCATGATCGTTGGGAAATGACAATGATCCTGAGGTGGCGCGCTTTACAGACGACGACGTATTTTTTTGTAAAAAATCTGCAAGAGGGACCGTTCCACGAAAAAAATCGCAGAGGTATAAATAAAAATGCCCGTTAACAAACCAATGGAGAGTCGAGAAAGGGGTGTTTCAAGATATTTTGCTCCATAATCAAGGGAAAACTTGACAATAATCGCCATGAGTCCTGCGATTAATAAGGGTCTGTAAGCAAGAAAAATACTTCTCAATATATTGGTTCCGGCTATTTTGAATACTAAAAAACAATATAAGAAAGATATAGTGATATTCGCTATGCAAAGAGCCGTTAGAGTCACGGTTAATGATCCAAGCATAGCAGAAATGCCAACAGTTGTTGTTGTGATGCCGGCTCGGAATAAAGACCACCAAAAAAGCGTGTCGCCATGACCGCCGCCTTTCAGATAAGGGATGAAGACTCCGCACGGTGTAAGGACGGCTGTCGATAAGGCGGTTAATCCGAGAACCGGCCAAGCCCAGGCCCACTGGGGTCCGAACACCAAGGGCATCACCGGTTCTGCCACCGCCCACAACCCAAACATGATGGGGGCGAGCACAATTGACGTAAGTCTTGTGCTTATCAAAAGCGCCTGCGCCCCCCGATCCCGTGCCATTGCGCCAAAAGTCGGAAACAAGACGCTCATAATCGCGGATAAAACGATTTGATTTGGGATGGAAGACACGCGTCCGGCGACAGAAAAAGCTCCCGCATCTATTATTCCCAAAAATCGAGAAATCAATATTATGGGTGATTGAAAAGTAAGAAAATTGAATATCTCGGAAAACATGATTCCTGAGCCGAATCTGATCAGATTAGCAAGGTTTTTCATATTGAAAACAAACAACGGCATGTATTTGGAAATAAAAATAAGTCCAATAAGGCGCATAATGGCTGACGTAAACAATTGAAATACTAGTGAAAAAACACCAAACCCAGTAAAAGCAAATATAACCGCCAAAATAGAACTTAGAGAATCGGAAAGCATGCTCCATGCGGCCTCTTGTCGAAATTTCATTCTTTTTGCCAAAATAGAATAAAATACCTCTCCAGACATCTGGAGAGGGATGAGGGGCGCCATGATTCTGAACAACGAGGCCGCTCCTGGCGCTCCCAACAAGGTCGCGGCAGGTTCCGCAAACACAGCAAGCAGGGCCGCTATTGTGATCCCGGTCGCAAGATTCATCCAGAATACGGAAGCAAGTGTTTCCCGATTCTCGTCTGGTTGGATGATCAGTGCAGCTCCAAAGCCTGCGGCTCCAATCATGGCGAGAAATTGGATGGTTGTCAGTGCGACGGCAACGGAGCCGAATTCTTCTGGTGTTAAAATTCGCGCAAGAATAGGAACTGTTACGAACTTAAGGCCGAACGTGGCTATCTTTGATGAAATACTCCAAATAATGTTGCGGCTTATATTTTGTGGTGTGACTGAGCAATCGTTTCCAGGTTCATTCATGATTTGATCTACCGGATTTTGTCATTTATAAAAAAATCATCATATTGTTGTTTTTGATTAGGAAAGTGAATGAGAGGTATTTATCTTTTCCTGATAGGAACCGGGAGGCTTCCTTGCCTCCCGGTGGCGATCTTGCATGTTTTGCCGACGGGGCAGGAGGTGCGTCACGGGGCCAGGGCGGTTTTCAGGAGGGCTCGCGCTTCTTCCAAGCCGGGGTACGGCTGGGGGGGATTGATGGCCTGCTGCAATTGTACCGCCGCGTCGGCTTTTCGCCCCGCCTTAAGGTAAATCGCCCCAATGTGAAAGGCGACATCGGGTGGAATCGCCGGGGCACTCACCAGACGGTCCGCCAGGACCAGGGCTTCACTGTAGCGGCCCTGGCGATAGTAAACCCATGCCAGGGTATCAAGGGCGGCCGCATTGTTGCTGCCAAGAAAGCGTTCGGCCGCGTTGGCCGCGCGATCAAGGGCATTTTTGTTGTTGTAGCTGTAGTCGGCGATCAGCAAGGCCATGTTGTTGGCCGCGACGTCCAGCATGGGATTGTTGGTCAGCAAGCGGTCGTAGAGGTCGATCGCTTGATCAATCCGGCCCATTTCCTTTGAGATCGAGGCCAGTTCCAGGGGCAGGCGGATATCGCCCGGGATGATTTCGATCCCCTGGCGCAAGATGTCGGCGGCGGTTTCAAGATGTTTCCCCTGCTTCTCCATCCGGGCGCGATTGAGGAAGGGTTCGGCTCGCTTGTCCTGGCCGGCGATCGCCTGATCGAAATAGAAGGCCGCCTGCTGGGAATCGCCTTCCGTCAGATAGATCTCGCCCAGCACGGTTATGGCAAAGGTGGTGGGGGCGGGAATGGCCTCGATGAAGGCCTTGGCTTCGTCCAGTTTCTTCGTCTCGTTACAGATTGAAACGAAGGAGGTCAGTGCCAGTTCCCCAAGCGGCGAGTCAAGGCTGGTTTGGAGAACCTGTTTGTATCGAGAGAGTGCCTCACTCGATTTTCCGGTGGCCTGAAGAATCTGCCCCTCCAGAAAGGCGACGATGAGGCCTTGATCGGGAAGGCGGGCAAGAGCGTCCACGGCCTTTTGCGCGGCGTCGTAGTCGGCATGGGCGAGGTGGAGCCGGGCCTGCGTTTCCCAGGTGACCGGGAATGCCGGATCGATGGACGCCGCTTCCTCCAGAAGGTCGAAGGCCCGGGCCGTGTCGCCGTTCGCTTCCGTGATCTGGGCCAGGCGAACCCGGGCCCCGGGATCAAGCGGATAGAGCTTGACCAGGGTGTTGGCCGTGTCCAAGGCGAGGTTCAAGTAGCCCTGGCGCATCAACGTTTCCGCGAGCAGGGGCATGGCCTGCGGGTCGTTGGCGCGTTCGCGAAGAATGGCGCGCAGGTCCGTGACCGCGCTTTGCAGGGCGCCATCTTGTAACGCCAGCGAGGCGCGCAGCAACAGGGCGTTTCGGTTCCCGGGGGCCTTTTCCAGAACCGCCTCGATCAGATGATCGGCAAGGGCGCGGTTGCCGTGGCTGACGTTGATTTGCGCCAGCAATGCCCGCGCGTTGAGGCCGGCGACTTCCGTCTTGCGCTGGGCGACGATCTCTTCCAGGATTGCCGTCGCGCGATCCGACAGCCCGTTACGCAACAACACCTCGGAAATCCAGAAATAGGGAGCGATTTCGTCGGGGGCTGCGGCGATGAAGGCGCGACCCTCCCTTTCAGCGGTGTCCAGATCCTTGTGATCGGCGAGAAGGAAGACCAGCATCCGCTTGAAATCAAGATCGTCAGGATGGGCCGCGATCGCCTGGCGCAGCACCTGTTCGGCGGCGTCGAAGCGCTCTTGGGTCATCAGGGTGTCCGCGAGGTCGAACCAGAACGGCCGTTCCTCGGGATGGGCCGCCAGAATGGTGCGCAACGTCGCCTCAACGGCCGGGGCGTCATCAAGCGAGCGCAGCACCTCAAACTTGAACGTCAACAATTTCATGTTGCCCGGCTGCCGGGTCAGGGCGTCATCAAGGGTGGCCATCGCCTTGCCGGTCTGTTCCTTGCGCACCCAAACGGTCGCCCGGACGGCGATGGCGGCCACGTTGTCGGGCTCAAGCGCCAGCGCCCGCGTCGCGGCGGCGTCGGCGCCGGCAAGGTCGTGGCGCTTGAGCAACAAGGCGCCGCGCAAGGCGTGGGCCTGGGGATTGTCGGGCTCGGCGGCGAAAACGGTGGCCAGGCGGCGCTCGCCATCGTCAAGGTTGTCCGTGAGGATATTGATTTCGGCCAGTTTCAGCAGCGCCGGCAGGTGACCCGGGTCTTGCTGCTCGGCACCGATGAAACTCTGGAAAGCCCCGCGCAGATTACCCGTCCGTTCTTCCAGCAAGCCGATGCGATAGCGGACTTCCGCGTCGGTTGGCATCAGCCGCAGCGCGTTACGGTATTCGATCCGGGCCTTGTCGATTTCGCCGGACTGGAAATAATCGTTGCCGCGTCGCAGGTACTTGCGTTCCTTGGCCGCGGGATCGTCGCATCCCGAGACCAGCAGGCCGGCCAGGACCGCCGCCAAAATCATGCGACCAGCCCGTTTCTTGATCGGCATTCTTCATTCCCTCTGGCGGAATCCGGCGGGCCGTGTCCCGCGCCGCTCCTGTTGCCTTTTGTTTACCCTCGGCCCTGGTGTGTTAGGCGCAGGGGTCCGACGAAACGATAGTATGGACGATCTCTCCCATCAGCTCGATCGAATCCTTTTCAACCCGCACCGCGCGTTCGATGGCCTGGGTCAGCTTTTCGACCAGGCGCGGATCCCGGGCCAGGGCGTCGCGGTCGTCGCGGCGGCCGATGAAGCTGGAAAGAAGCCCCAGAAGATTGTCCAACTGTGGGGACAGGGCCTGACCAATCCGCCGGCGCAGTTCCATCACCAAGGTCGCGATTTCGTCCAGCGTTTCCTCGGGGGCCTGGGCCGGGTCGGGCCGGGTCAAGGTTCCGGCCAGCCGAACCAGACGGGCGGCGTGGGCCTCGATCAGGGAATCCTCCAGCCAGGCGCTGGCCTGGTTCACCCGGCGCACCAGGTCGCCTTCGTCCATCTCTTCAACCACCTTGGCCCGCAAGGTGTTGGGCACATGGGTCAGCCCCCGGGCATCGGCCAAGTCGCGGCTGGCCGCGCGCCGGGTGGGGCCGACATAGGTGCAACTGGTCGAAAACGGCTTGCGCGATTGGGTATAGGCCTGAATGGTCGCGGCCAGGGTTTCCGTTGGAAACGGCTTGCGCACGACGTGATCGACGCCGGCGTTGATCAACTGGCGTATGGTTTGGGGACTGGTGTCGCTGGCCAGGGCGATGACGATGGCGAAGGGATTCGTGCCCACCCGTTTCGTCCGCAGTCGGCGCAACCACACGACAAGGTTGTTTGGGGCGGCGTCGTGGTCGAAGATCACCAGGTCGATCAGGCGATCGGCGCAGCACTCCCCCAAGGCCTCCGGGGTCCGGGCCCGCCGCAGCGACCGGACCCCGAGGGATTGCAAAACGATGGCCGCCGGCGAGGCCCCATTGTCCGGGTCATGGAGAACGGCATTGACCGTGCTGTATTGTTTCATGCCTTTTCTCCTTTCATGCCCGCGTGGAGCACTTTTCCTTCAACCCGTTGGCGGAAAAAGGACCGGCCCCCGTGGGGACCGGTCTTGCCTGTGGAAGCCGCGAGGATGCGATCAGGCGGCCTGGCGGGCGCGCAGGCGCCGGCCCACGACACCGGCCAGGACCAGCGCGCTTCCCAGCAAGGGCAGGGCCCCGGGCAGCGGAACCACGGTGGTCGAGATGTTGTCAACGTACAGGTTGTCGATCGATCCCGTGCCGCTCACCCGAGTCGCGTACAGCGACAGGCTGGTGATGCCCGTCAGATTCGCGGCCCACCGAACGTCGGCGTAATCGCCTACCGAAATATGCGCCCAGTTGTTCATCGCGTTCGTCTTGTAGTAAACGGTGTATTTCATGCCCCTGCGGTCGTTGTAGAGATCCAACGATGCAACATTGAACGCGACGTTTGACGATAGGGAGAAGGGGCTGTTCTTAGTAACCCCTGTCAGCGACGCCGCATAATTGGGCTTGGTGGCGCGGCTGCTCACCACGGGACCATTGTAGTTGGATTCTGTCACAACGTTTAGGTTGTTCCACGTAAAGTTGTAGTAGTTCTCTCCCGGGGAGCGCGTGCTGTAGTCTTCGAACGTGAGGACGACGGCGGTCCCGTTCGCGCGGCCTTTCACATTGGCTTCGTCGCCCCAGGTTTCCGTCGCGTGCGACGCGGTGGTGACCATCAGGCTGGCGGCAGCCAGCGCTGCGGCAGCAAAAAGATTTTTCGTGAAGGTAAGCATGGCTGAGCCCCTTGGCTGGTAATCCGGACTGACGTGCCATCTTGTAAGCACGATCCATGCCAAAGAAATTTTCTTTTAAAAAACAAAGCGTTCTCCTTTTATGCGGTCCAGACGTAAAGAATCCCGACAGTTTTTGGGGGGACCGGGCGGCGGTCGGGCCCCGGGGGTGTCGGGGGGCTTTACAGAGCGGGTCCGGGCGCGAGGGGGCCCGGGGTCCGCAAGGGGCGCCGGGCCTTCCCCGGGTCGCGGGCGCGTTCCTCGGACCGGCCCATCCGGGGGGCGGGCCGGAATCCGTTATCTCCATTCCGTTTTAGAAACAAGAACCTGGTCCTCCCGACCTCGAAGCCGGCCGTGGCGGCGGCGGGGCGAAACGTCGGCGGGCAAGGACGGGCGGGGCGGAGTGTCGTTTTTTTTTACAACCAGTAATTTTTTGGCCCGGCTGGTTTTCATGGTATGAGGGGCCGGAAACGGGACCGTTTCAAACCGTGTCGCGAGGGTCGCATGTCTCCGAGTCCACGCCTTGTCACCCCCTCCGCCCTGCCGCCGGCGAGCGGGAGCCCTCGCTCGCGCCCCTTTTGCCGGGCGTGCGTCATGGTTTTGTTCGCCCTCGTTGATCATGCGCTGATGGCGGGGGCGTATGCTCTTTCCTACCTGGACGCCCAAAGCGCGGGGGGGATCGACACCGATATCTGGCGCGGGACGGACGCCTTGTTCTGCGTCGGGGTGTTGTACCTGTTCACGGCGTCCGGTGCCTATCGGGTGATGGCGCTGGCCAACATGTCGGCCCAGATCACGAAACTGCTGGTGATCAGCCTGGGGATGCTGACCTTCGAGTGGGCGGGGCTCGTTCTTCTGGACCTTGTCAGCTATTTCCGCTGGCCGCTGCACGGCCCGCTGACCCTGGTCGGCGGCGCGGTGTTCGCCATGGTTCTGGTTCGGGCGGGGGGGGCGCTGGTATTGGGGGAGCTGTCGCGACGCCAGCGGCTGGTCCGCACGGTGGCGGTCATCGGGGGCGGCTCGCAAGGCGCGCGCCTGCTGGCCTTGCTCAAGCATCAGGGGGAGGGAGGGGTTCGCGTCCTGGGGGTGTTCGACGACCGCATGGACCGGGCCCGCGACGTCGTGGAGCCGGCCGGCACCCTTGACGACTTGATCGCGCTGTCGCGCCATCAGGCGATCGACGACATTTTGATCGCCTTGCCGTGGGGAGCGGAACAACGCCTGCTGGAGGTGCTTGACAAGCTGAAACCGATTCCGGCCAACATCCGTCTTGCTCCCGACGCCATCGGTTATCACTTCCTCAACAGCGGGTTCGAGCGGTTCGAGGGGGTGCCGGTCTACAATATCGTCGGCCGGCCGATGGGCGAGTGGGGGGCCTTGCTCAAGCGCGCCGAGGATCTGGTGCTGGGCTCGGTGGCCCTGGTCCTTCTTGCTCCCGTGATGGCCCTGTGCGCCCTCGCCATCCGGCTGGAAAGCCAGGGGCCGATTCTGTTCAAGCAACAGCGGTACGGCTACAACAACGCCCTGATCGACGTTTACAAATTCCGCTCCATGTACCACGAGGCCCGGGACGAAAGCGCGTCGCGCCTCGCCACCCAGAACGATCCGCGCATTACCCGGGTCGGGCGCCTCTTGCGTCGGACCAGCCTCGATGAACTGCCGCAGCTGTTGAATGTCCTGAACGGGTCCATGTCCCTGGTGGGCCCCCGGCCCCATGCCACCCGGGCCAAGGCAGGGGGGCGCCTCTACCAGGAAGTCGTGCGGGAATACGCCGTGCGCCACAAGGTAAAACCAGGCATGACCGGGTGGGCCCAGGTCAAGGGCTGGCGAGGAGAAACCGACACCGAGGAAAAAATTCTGCGTCGGGTCGAATGCGACCTTTATTACATGGAACATTGGTCGATCATGTTTGATATAGAAATCATGTTTCGCACGGTTTTTGTTCTTACCGGCAAGAATGTATATTGATTATTTATTTCTTGTGCATTTCGTTCTGCGTTTTAATCGCTCCTTGAGTGCAGCCAGACCCCCGTATGTCGTGATCCATGAACGTGCCCGGCGCGCTCAGGGCGACGGGCTGGAGGCGTCGCGGGATGTTATTGTTTCGGTGCCAGGATGATTTTCTTGCACTGCCCATTCTTTCGGCGTAAGTCCTGGGCGCAACGGGGCCCGTTTTTCCCACCCCTGGTCGGGGGGGAGCGATCGCCACGACCAGGCCCTTGGCGCCGGCGGGACGGGGAACGGAGCAAGGAGCGGTCGGGATCATGAGGAGCCAATACCCTGTTCTTGTGACCGGCGGCGCGGGCTTCGTCGGGAGCCACGCGTGCAAGGCGCTGGCACGGGCCGGTTATGGGCCGGTTGTCTATGATTCCCTTGTCGGTGGCGTTGCCGAGGCGGTGCAATGGGGGCCGCTGGAAAAAGGGTGCCTGAGCGAGCGCGACCGTCTCCTTTCCGTGTTCGACCGCTACCGTCCGGTTGCGGTGCTTCATTTCGCCGGGTTCATCGAAGCCGGCGAGTCGGTCCACGCCCCCCGTCGTTTTTACCGCAACAACGTCGCCTTGACACTGGCGCTTCTTGACGTCATGCGGGCGAGTGGAGTGGACATCTTGGTTTTTTCATCCTCGGCGGCCGTCTACGGGATGCCCGACGCGGTGCCCATCCCGGAAAACCACCCCCTTCACCCCGTCAGTCCCTATGGGTGGACCAAGGCCATGGTGGAGCAAATGCTGGCCGACGCCGCCGCCGCCGAGGGATTGCGCTACGCGGCGCTTCGCTATTTCAACGCATCCGGCGCCCATCCCGACGGCGATCTGGCCGAAAACCACGCTCCGGAAACCCATCTGATCCCCCTGGCCATTCAGGCGGCGTTCGGGGCCCGCCCCCCGCTGTCGGTTTTTGGCACGGACTATGATACCCCGGACGGAACCTGCATCCGGGATTATGTGCACGTCTGCGATCTGGCGGATGCCCATGTGCTTGCCTTGCGCCACCTGCTGGAGGGGGGGGACTCCCTGGTGGTCAACCTGGGCGTCGGGCGTGGCGCCTCGGTCCGCGACGTCGTGGACACCGTCGGCGCGGTGACCGGTCGCCCCGTCCCGACCATGGTCGCCCCCCGTCGGCCCGGGGATCCCGCCGTTCTGGTTGCCGATCCGCGACGGGCCGAAGGTCTTCTTGGCTGGCGGCCCCGGTACACCGTTTTGTCGGATCACGTTGCCCACGCGGTGGCGGCGTTGCGCTCGCGCCCGGCCGCGTTGTCGCCGGGGTGAGAGGGGCGGGGGGGGCTCCCCATCATCCCCCCACCTTGTGTTTTTCGGGGAGTTCTTGTCATCGCGCCGTGCACGGGAGGGCGTTCATGAGCGAATCGGGGGAGGGCTTGTCGGCCGTCTGCGACGGGCCCCGGGTGGACGTGATCATCGCCGCCTGGAACCGGGCCGATACCATCGAACGGGCCATCCGCTCCGCGCTGGATCAAGAGGGGCTGGGGCGGGTAGTGGTGGTCGATGACGCGTCGATCGACGACACCTTGGCCCGGATCGAAGCCCTGGCCCGCGCGGACGCCCGGGTGGTGGCCGTCGGCCTGCCGGTCAACCGGGGGCCGGCGGCGGCCCGCAACGCGGCCCTGGCCCTGGCGTGCGCCCCCTTCGTGACGATTCTGGACGCCGACGATTACCTGCTGCCAGGCCGGCTTGTCGGGCTGATGGCCTGGGCGTCCGATCAGGATTTTGTCGCCGATGACTTGGTGCGGGTCGAGGACCATTCCCTTGGTCCGGCGACGACGCCGTCAGTGTCGGACCAGGCGGCCTTCGCGCCGTGGTCGTTGGATTTTGAAACCTTCGTGCGGGGCAACATCGCGCGGCGTGGGCGGCCGCGTCGGGAGCTTGGTTTTTTCAAACCCCTGATCCGGCTGGAATTCCTGCGTCAGCACGCTCTTGCCTACGACGAAGGTCTGCGGCTGGGCGAGGATTTCGACCTGTATGCCCGGGCGCTGCGGGCCGGCGCCCGTTTTCGGGTGGTGCCGGCCCTGGGGTATGTCAGCGTCACGCGTGTCGGTTCGTTGAGCGGTCGCCACGGGCGGACCGACCTGCAACGCCTTCTGGAACGGACCCTGGCGCTTGACGGTCCCGGCCTCAGCCGCCGGGAGCGGATCGCCCTGGCCGCCCTCGGGCGCAGCCTGGATGCCCGGATTCAGTGGCTGCTGTTGATCGACGCGGTCAAGGCCCGGGAGTGGGGGGGCATGGTCCGGCCGTTTCGGCGCTCGTTCACCGTCACCGGTTTTCTGCTCGCCAACTTGGGCGACCAGGTGGTGCGACGCAGCTTTTCTTGCCTGCGAGGTTTTTGGGAGACAAGGCGATGACGACTCCGATCGCGATCAGCGTCATCATGGCCTGTCGCAATGCCGGCCGTTTCTTGGATGCCGCCTTGCGCTCGGTCCGCGCCCAAAGCCTGGGCGACATCGAAATCCTGGTGGTGGACGACGCATCCACCGACGATACCGCCCGGCGCTGCCTGGCCCATGCCGCCCAGGATCCCCGAATTCGTCTTCTGCGCGGGCAGGGCGTCGGACCGGGGGCCGCTCGCGCCTTGGCCGTTGCCGCTGCCCGGGGCGCGTGGCTTGCGATCGTCGATGCCGACGATCTGATCCACCCCCGCCGGCTTGAGCTGTTGCACGCCGAAGGAGAGGCCAGCGGTGCCGAGATCGTCGCCGACACCGTGATCGCCTTCCATGACCAACCCGGTTACCGCCGGGCTTTCCCCCTGTTGCAAGGCGCCGCTTGGACCCGTCTCACCGAGATTTCCCTCCCGGCTTACATCGACGCCAACCGTTTGTTTGAGCGCGTGCCGTCCCTTGGATACCTGAAGCCCCTGATACGGCGCCAGTGGCTGGCTGAAACCGGGATTGAATACGATCCTGACTTGCGCATCGGCGAAGATTACGACCTGATGGTTCGTCTGTTGGCGGCCGGGGGGCGGTTTCGGGTCATTCCGACCCCTCTTTATCTGTACCGCCGTCATGCCGGATCCACATCGCACCGCATGCGCAGTGCGGATATCGAGGCCTTGCATGCGGCGGGAGAGCGGTTTCTTGCCGGATTGCCCGACGGCGACGCCCGTGTCGCGGCCCGGCGGCGCCAGGTCTCGTTGCGAACGGCGCTTCATTTCTCCCGCGCGGTCGATGCCCTGAAGCAGGGGCAAGCCCTGCAGGCGGCCCGCCTGTGCGTGAGCCGGCCCCGGGCCGGGGTGTTGCTGGCCCGGGCCCTGGCGGCGGCGGTGCGCAATCGGCTGCAACCGGCCTGGAGGCGCCTGGCTCCGCCAGGCCGGCGTCCGCCCGACGTTCTGGTGCTGGGCCCGGATCGGCGCACGGCAACGGACACCCTGGCCCGGTTGCGGGCCGCCGGACTGCGTTCGAGGTATCTGGCCACTCCGCCAGGGGCGGACCAAAGGGGGCTTGAGGCCGTGTCCGCGTCCTGCCTGGTGGGACTCGCCACGACTCTCGCCGGCCTTGACCCGCCCCCCAGACTGATTGCCGCCGAGCCTCTTGCCAGCGACTTGCGGCCGTTCCTCATTCCCGGCGTTTACGAGGATGCCCCAAGTGCGTGAAATCGGACGGGCCATCGGACCCGGAAACAGGGCCTTGGTGCGGGAAGGGACGTGTTTTCAGCGGCGCTGCCGGCCGGTGATGCCCTGCCAAAGACCCGCCAGCACTCTTCGGCGGCGGGGCGGCGTGGCCACGACCACCGTTCCCCCGTGGTGGGTCGGTTCCTCGTCCTGGCACGGAGCCAGGGGCCTGTCCTCGCCTTCCGGAGCGGGCAGGGGCACGTCGGGATGTGGCTTGGAAGGGGCCTCCGACGCGGGCGTTTCCTTTGGGGCGGGCGTCTCCTCCGGGGCGGGGGGGCTTCCGCTCGCCGCCGGGACAACCGCCGGCGCAACCGGAAACGAAGGGGCCGGAATTTCCTCGGGAGAGGGGTAGCGGGCGAGAATTTCGGTTTCCAGGCGGGAGCGATCCCATTCGGGCGGAATGGCGGTAAAAGGGCTGAGCCCGGTTTCGGTGCGATCAAGCACGACGTCTATGATCGTTGGAGCCTCGATTTTTGAAAAGTCTTCCGAGAATCCGTACACCAAGGCCACATCGCAGAGAAGATTGATCAGGCGGGGGACCCCGTTGGTGAAATAGTGTACAGCCGCGCAGCCTGAGTGTGTAAAAATTTCAGATGACGAACCTGCAATTGTAAGTCGATGGCGAATGTAAAGGGCTGTTTCAATGGCACTTAAGGGGGTGAGGTGGTAGTGAACCGATATTCTTTGAACAAACTGCCTCAGTTCTGGTTTTTTGAGATTTTCAAGAAGCTCCGGCTGTCCAAGAAGGATTATTTGGATAATTAAATCTGTTTCGTTGTTGATGTTCGACATCATGCGCAGATGTTCAAGATTTTCGACGGTCAAATTCTGTGCTTCATCGACAATCAGGACCGTTCTTTTACCTTTCGCATACTGATCAAGAAGAAATTCCAGTAATTTTTCGTGTAACTGGACGGGGTCAAGCCCATGGTGATTTACGTCTAGAGCGGTCGCGACCCACATCATCAAATGTCCGTACGTCGAGCCGGAGTTGGTGATGAGGCCGACGGTCACGTCGGGATGATCCTGTTTCAGATACCTTCGAATCAGGGTTGTCTTGCCAGATCCGACATCACCGCTGATCACGATAAAGCCGGCCTGACTCATCAATCCGTAGTCAAGCAGGTTTATCGCTTGTTTGTGCTTCCGGCTGGGAAACAGGAATTCCGCATCCGGGAGCAGTGAAAAAGGTTTGCGATTCAGGCTGTAAAAATTTTCGTACATTTTGAATGTTCCAGATGAAACAAAACAACTCTCTCTTCGGAATGGCCAGCCGGATTTCTCCTTGCCTCCCCTTTACACAATAGGCCAATTCGCGGCAAATTATGATAAATTTTTTGAAATTCGGCTGGGATTGCCAGGGTACTGTGACGGGGTCGGGCGGGTGGCGTCAGGAAGCGGTGGGCGCCCTCCGTTCGGAGCTCTGTCCTTCCGTG
Organism: Pararhodospirillum oryzae; assembly: GCF_007992075.1. Taxonomy (GTDB): domain Bacteria; phylum Pseudomonadota; class Alphaproteobacteria; order Rhodospirillales; family Rhodospirillaceae; genus Pararhodospirillum; species Pararhodospirillum oryzae. Next base: position 42,120 of record NZ_BJZO01000004.1, on the reverse strand, counting down.
CGCAGGGGCCCTGTCCTCTTCGGTTGTGCCGTGGGCGGGAGGGGGCGGCGAGGAAAAAATATGCGATCAATATGCGTAAAATTATCTCTATTCCAGTTTTCTGGACTGAGATATAAGCTTTCGGGTGAGTGAAGAGGCGTCTGCATCCATTTAGGGCTGAATCTTATTTAGTTGCGTTCTGATTGCTGATCTGCGTGAAGCCGTCCCCCGAGGGGGCACCGCTGCCAAGACGGGGGACGCTTTGTCGCCAACGAGTGGCCCTCGGAAATCAAGGGGCCCCTGGAGAGCCGAGGATATGCGTTTCAAGACCGTTTTTTTCGACGGAGACCTTCTGTCGGGGGGGCGCGCCAGGACGGCCGCGTTTCTTCCGAACAGGGCCTTCGGAGGGACTCTTCCAGGGCCTGCGGTGGGGTGCGGCGGTGTCGCGACCGCCTGGCCATCGCCTGATGGGGCTCCGAATGCCTGATTCCCTTGTGATCCTGTCGCCCCATGGTATCGAGCGATACGGTCTTGCCCTGTCCGTGGTGTTTTATCTCTTCTTGTCGGTCGTGGCCTGGAAAGGGCTTGCCTCGCGCCTCGGACGGACGTGTCTGGGAGGGGCGTGCCTTGTGACGGCGGCCAGGGGGGTGGGAGCGCTTGTGCCGGTGGGGCCGATTGGTTTGCTGGTGCTTGAACTGGGTCGCGCCAGTGCCTTGGTCCTGGTGCTGTTGCTGTCCGGCGTGGGGGACAAGGGGATCGCGAGGCGGCGGGTCGGGGGGCTCCCCCTTCTGATCCTGGTCGGGGCCGTGCTGTGCGTGCCGCTGGCGGGAGCCGGGTTTGCCCTGGCCGATCCGCACCGGGCGTGGACCTATGGGGCCGTTTTGCACATCCTCTTGGACGTTGCCCTGATCTTGCTCGTCGAATCCCTTCTGCATGGCTCGGTGGAGCAGGCGAACACCCCGGAACGGATATTCTTCCTGACCCTGGGGGGGCTTGGTATTTTCGATCTTTTTTATTACGTTCGTCTTATTCTGGTAGGAGAAGTCGATCCCTGGTTCGACGCCACCCGCTCGGTCGTCATTGCCCTGTCGGCGCTTGTTCTGGCCGGCGTGATGCTGTGGCCGGGCCGGCGGCCGTTCGGCCTGTCCCGACGAATGGTTTTTCAATCGACGATGCTGATCGGGGCCGGGACCTATCTGATTTTGATGTCGTTCCTGGGGACGTACCTGCGCTTGTGGAGCGACGACTGGGGGCGTACCGCCCAAGTCCTGTTCTTGGGGCTGGCCGCGACCTTGCTGTTGCTGGTGTTGCGCTCCGCCTCGGTCCGGGCCCGATTGTCGGTGTTGATCGGCAAGCATTTTTTTCGCCTCAAGTACGATTACCGGGAGGTTTGGCTCAATTTCATCGGGAAAATGGCGTCGCCGAATTCGACGGTTTCGTTGCAGAACCGGGCGTTGCAGGCGGTGGCCGAGGCCGTGCATTGCCAGGGGGGGGTGTTGTGGATCTTGCAGCGGCCGATCGATCTTTACACGGCCGCCGCGACCTTGAACCTGACCACCGACGTGCCGACCATCGCCGGCGATGAACCGCTGATTGGCTTTTTGAATCGCACCGGCTGGATCATCGACATCGGCGAGTGTCTGGCCGAGCCGGAGCGGTACGACGGTCTGATCTTGCCCGCGTGGTTCGCCGAGACTCCCCGGCTTTGGGTGATCGTCCCGTTGCTGCACAACCGGGTTCTTGAGGCGGTGATGGTCTTGGGGCAGGCACGCTCCGCCCCGAGGTGTCTGGGGTGGGAGGAATTCGATCTGTTGAAGACGGTGGGGGCCCAGGTGGCCGGCTATCTGGCGGAAGAACGCGCGTCGCGCGAGCTGATGGATACCCGCCGGCTGGCCGAATTCAATCGCCGCTTCGCCTTCGTCGTTCATGATATCAAGAACGTCGTGACTCAGTTGTCGCTGATGGTCCAAAACGCCGAGCAGCACGGCGCCGACCCGTGTTTTCAAGAAGACATAATCGTGACCGTCGCCGACGCGGCCCAACGCCTGAAAACGATGCTGGTGCACCTGGGCAAGGAGAGCGACGGGGGGCGGCGGGATCTTCCCTTGGCGGGCTTCGACCTGGGGGCGGTCGGCGCGGCGGTGGCGCGACACTGGCGAACGTCGTTCCCGACGCTGATCTTCAAGGCGCCGCCCGACGAAGTGGCCGTCGTGGGGGCGTCCGAGCAACTGGCGGTCGCTCTCGACCACCTGATTCAGAATGCCATCGACGCGGCCGGGCCGCGAGGTCGTGTCGTCCTTGAGGTCCGCGCTTGCGCCGATAGTGGGGTGATCGAGGTTGTCGACGATGGCCCGGGCATGACGCCGGAGTTCGTCCGGGATCGTCTGTTCCGTCCCCTTGAAACCAGCAAGCCCCAGGGCAGTGGAGTCGGTGCCTATCAGGCCATGCAACTGATTCGCGATATGAAGGGGCGCCTGGAGGTGGAAACCCGCCCCGGAACGGGAACCAGCATGCGGATCCGACTTGCCCGTCTTCCCGTCGGGACCACCGCCGACTCCGTCAAGGCAGAGGTCTAGCATGGCGTCCGAACCGTCCGATCTGCCGCGCATCCTTATTGTCGACGACGAGCGAAGTTTGCGAGTGCAACTGAAATGGGCGCTTTCGGCCTATCCGGTTCTGCTGGCCGGAGATCGAGGCTCGGCGCTGGAACTCTTTGAACGCGAAAGACCGCCCATTGTCATTCTCGACCTCGGCTTGCCCCCCGATTGCGACAATGCCACCGAGGGTCTGGCCATCCTGCGCGAAATCCAGGCCCGCCAACCGTTGACCCGGGTCATCGTCGCTTCGGGCAATCAAGACCGGCGCAATGCTCTGATGGCGATCGGCCTGGGCGCGTGTGACTATTACGCCAAGCCCATTGATGCCGCCGTGCTGGGGGTGATGGTGGAGCGGGCCTGGAATTACTACAAGCTGCAATCCGACCTGCAAGCGCTACCTTCCGGGGCGGACGATGCGCCGGTCGCTTCCACGGCGGCCGGCTTGGTGGCCAGCAGTCCCGCAATGCACAAGGTCTGTTCCCTGGCCCGCCAGGCGGCGGCATCGACCGTCAGCGTTTTATTGACCGGGGAAAGCGGGTCGGGCAAGGACATGCTGGCCAAGGCCATCCATGGCTGGAGTCCGCGAGCGGAAGGACCCTTCATCGCGATCAACTGCGCGGCGATTCCAGACGCGTTGCTTGAAAGTGAATTGTTCGGTCACGAAAAGGGGGCCTTCACGGGAGCCGTGGGGCGGGTCATCGGCAAGGTGGAGCAAGCCCACGCCGGCACCTTGTTCCTGGACGAAATCGGGGACATGCCCTTGGCCTTGCAAGCGAAGCTGCTGCGCTTCCTTCAGGAGAAGACGATTGATCGCGTTGGCGGACGGCGGCCCATTGCGGTTGATGTCCGCGTCGTTGCCGCGACGAACAAAAACCTGGAGGCAATGCGTAACGATGGTCGCTTTCGCGAGGATCTGTTCTTCCGTTTGAACGAATTCGATATCGCGCTGCCTCCTTTGCGCGAGCGGCCCGAGGACATTGTGCCCATTGCCCGCCATTTGCTGACCAAGCACCGCCACACGGTTGCGACACCGCCACAGGCGTTTTCCCCCACCGCCCTCGACCGGATGCAGGCGTATGCCTGGCCCGGCAACGTGCGCGAGATGGAAAACCGGATCAAGCGGGGCATCGTGGTCGGGCAGGGGGTCATCACGGCCGAGGACCTGGGATTGGCCTCCTTTCCCGTCGACGGCGCCCTGGAGACCGGGGCGGCGCCGATGGATCAAGGCGACGACCTGCCGACCTTGCGGGCCGCTCGGGAAGACGCCGAGCGCCACCTGATCAACCGGACGTTGGCCATGACCGACAACAATATTCAGAAGGCGGCGCGTATCCTGGGGGTCAGCCGTCCGACTCTTTATTCCCTGATCAAGTCCTTGGGAATCCCCCGGGGGGATGAATAGGGCGCCGGATGGGGCGGCGATCAAGGCGGTTGCCTGGCCATCGCATGAATGCGGGCCGGCATGGTTGACGGACCGGGGTGGTGTTCGAACAGGAGGGGCGCGATGTTCGCGATGAAGTCCGTGGTGTTCGGTTTGGGAGTGATCGTGCCCCTGGCGCTGATCGCCGGGAGCGCCCATGCCGAGATGGATTACCGTTGCCTGACGGCCTGCATCAATGTCGCCAAGGGAACGCACGGCGGCTGCCAGAGGCGATGTTCCTTCCAGGGGACCGAGGCGGCTGGTTCTCAAGGCGAGACGGTTATTTCCCTTCAACGGCGGGTTTTGGGTACCGTGCAGGTCGAGGGGGTGCCACTGACCCTTGCTCCCTCGGTGGCGGTTGGCGCGACGACCGCCGTGACGCGGCCGACGAACGGCTATCTCCAGACCCACCGGGTGTTGCTGGCCCCGATTCCCGTGGATGTGGCGCCCGAGCTGGTGGAGGGGGGGACCCCCACCGTTGACTTGACGGAAACCTCGATGGAAGACCGGATCCGGTCTTGGGCGCCCTCGACGGGGGCCCGAGCTCCAAGTCGCATTCCCACGGTATCGCGCGTCAACTACACCTGTCTCTCGTCATGCGTGAAGAGCGGGTACCAGTACCAGAACTGCCGGGCGCAATGCACGCCCCCGGAAACGTGGTCGGCCCCGGCTCCGAGAAAGGACGCGCGGACCGTGGACCGCTTCCCCTTCCTGGTGGGCTTTGGCCAATGATTTGCCGGGGCCTTCCCTTGCCCGGCTTGGTCTTGGGGCTGGTCGCGGCAAGTGTCGCGAGCGGGTGCGCGGCCCCGGAACGCTTGGTTCTTTCAATCGAATCGACTCCTCCAGGAGCACACTGCGAACTGATCCGCGGCAACATTCAGTTGGGAGGGATGACGACCCCCGGCCGCGTTCACGTTTCGCCGTCGAGGCAGGACATCCAGGTCGTGTGCAGCAAGCCTGGCTACCGCGACGCCTTGTTCCTCATCCCTTCAGAAGAGGCCGGGTTCGAGGCGAGCGATCTTTTGCTTCCCATGGCGTCGACCATGAAATCATTGAAAGGGCATCGAAATGGGTACCAGACCTCCACTCGGATCGAGCTGGTGCGCGTGGCGGATCGCTAGGGTGCTGGTCGTGCTGCCTGTCCTTTCGGCGTGCGGTGTGCCGGTCTTCCTGGTGGCGGATCCCGTGGTGAATGCCGGGCTGGGCCTGGACCGCGATGCCCTGCGCGAGGATGCCCAGGAGCTGACCGACAAGCTCAACGCGAATCTGGCGGTGGAGCCGGATCTGGAGTCGGTGACGGTGATCGCCGCCCTTGACCGGCGTCCGCCGTCCGAAGGCATGGGGCGGGTGTGCTACCTTGTCGCGTCTGGTGATGTGGCAAGAGAGGAAAACGCGCGCAGATTGCGAGAACGGCTTCAGGCCTGGGTGGGATCCGACTGTCGGGGCGTGGTCAATCTTTCCCAGGTCTCATGGCCGGGGTCGCCCCGGACTCGGGGGAGCATCCTGTTGTCCACGGCCGACGAACGGTCCGTCGAGACGCCTGCCCCTCGGGTCTCTCCCTGACGGAACGCGTGAAGTCTTGCGCCGGAACCGGCTTACGCATCCTATTGTTTTGTTTTTACGGTGTTTTTTGACCTGGTACCGTTCATTCGGAGAGAGGTGCCAACGGGGCTTGACGCGCGTTTTTGTTGCAAAAGCCATCTTTTTTGGGTAAGTTCAGATGAGTTGATTTTATCGCAAATTTTATCTTTTTCTGATTAGTCTCAACGATTATATACACTTGTTTTTGTAGCCGCCTTTTGGGGATCGGTGGTTCGTGGCGTGTCTCGTTCATCGAGCAGGATAGGGAGGGGAACATGATCAGAGTGCACACCAAACTCGCGCGGATGGGGCGAGCCGCTGCGCTTGGCGTGGGTCTTGGTGGACTGGTCTTGCTGGCCACCCCGTTGACGGGGCGTGCCCAGGACGGCGCGTCTGTCCCGGAGATGGGGGAAGAGTCGGCGGTCTACACCATCAACCCGGGAGACGTGTTGCAGGTAACGGTGTGGAAAGAAGAAGGGCTGGATCGGGAGTGCCTTGTCGTCCCCGATGGGTCCATTTCCTTTCCACTGATCGGGGGCATCAAGGCCAGTGGCAAGACCACCGAGCAACTGCGGGCGGATCTGGAAGCGGCGATCTCTCCGATGATCCGCGACACTCACATCACTGTGACGGTCAAGGCGGCCCTTGGTAACTCGGTGTCCGTTCTGGGGCAGGTGGCCCGGCCGGGGGACGTGGTGTTGTCGCGTCCGACCACGGTGTTGCAGGCCCTCAGTCAGGCCGGCGGCCTGACTCCGTACGCCGCCGAGGGCAGGATTATCGTCATCCGCTCGGAAAACCAGAAGGAAACCGCCATTTCCTTCGCCTACGACGACGTGGCGCGCGGGGAGGCGCTCGAAACCAATATCTTGCTGCGCCCGGGCGATACGATTCTCGTCCCGACGGAATCCTTGTTCTAGGGGCGGGTCGATGCGTCACGCCGTGCGTCTCAACTCCCGAGGGCCGCTTGCCCTGTTGGTCGTTGTTGCCAGTGTCCCGGCGGGCGGGGCCGTTCTTGCCCAGGCGCAAGAGGCGACGACGCCGGTTTCAAGCCTGGAGGCGGTCGGTTCCGTTACCGGCCGCTTCGAGACCATCGACAATCCCCTGCTTCAGGTTGGCGCGAGTGACACCTTGTATGGGTGGGTGACCGCCCCCCGGCTGACCGTGACGGGGAGAACGCCCACCACTTCCCTGTCGGTCGATTCGCGCATGGAAGTGGGACTTTACAATCTTGAGGATTATGGCTCCACCGACGCCCACGTTACCGTGAACGGCGCCAACCAGGGACAACGGTGGACCCTGGGCGCGATGGGGCTCGTTGACTACGACACAACCCGTACCAGTGAAGAAACAGGGTCGGGCAACAATATGACCGGGGTTCGCCACACGGGGCTGAGCGTGGCGCCGTTTGTCCGCTACGCGGTGACGCCGGTTGATCAGCTTCAGCTTCAAGGCAGCCTTGCCGATTCGTCCTATTCGGACAAAGCCCTCTACACGGATTACCGGACCACCGGCGCGGGGGCCACGTGGCAGCACGCCTTGTCGCCGATCAGTGCGCTTGTGGCGGCTTTCCAGGTTGGAACCTACGAAACGACCCATGGTCCCGAAACCGTCATTTTCACGTGGTCGCCTCAGGTCGGCTGGAAAGGAGACCTGAGCGAGACGCTGACCGTCGCCGTGATGGCCGGGTATCAAAATTCCAACACTCGCACCGAAGCGACGGCGTTCACCCCCAAAAGCAACGTTTCGGACGGGGATCTGACCTTTTCACTCCAGGCACGCCACCAGTTGGAGCGTAATACCCTTGATCTCAAGCTGGCCAACCAGCTCAACCCGCAAAGCAACGGCAGCCAGTCCCAAACTCTTTCGCTGTCGCTGGCCGACAGCTATGTGATCGAGCCCCGTCTGACCGCGTCCATCCGGGGCTATGTCCAACGCTCCAGCTACGACAGCGTTTCATCCCAAGGTGACACGTATTACGGGAATATTGTCCCTCGTCTCACCTATGCCCTGAGCGAGAACATCAGTCTCGATCTCAGCTATCAGGGGCGCATGCAACAGGCCCTGGATGAAAAGAAAGCTTGGTCAAATGCCGTAATGCTGAGTGTTACCCTGACTTCTGATCAAATGAAGGTTTGGTAATAGGGCGGTCGCCACCTGATCGCAGGGGGAATCCATGGAAGAAATCAACGTTTATCAGTATTTTGCAATCTTCAGGAGAAGATTGATACCGTACCTTGTTACCGTTATTGTTGTTGGTGTTTTGGTCGGGGTTATTGCGTCGAGCTATTCTGTTTATAAATCGGAAGCGATTATCAACGTTCAAGCCCCCGATATTCCGGAAGGAATGACCCTTCCAATCGGGATGGCGCCTCAGCAATTCGCCCAAAGTCTGGCCGACGAGCGAATTGAACAGATCCGTCAAAAAGTGATGGCTTCGGCTGTCCTTGTGGAGATCATTACGAAATTCAATCTATACCCCACCTTGCGCCAGACACGGCCGATGAGCGAGGTGGTTGATCTGATTCGTAGCAAGATCGGTTTGAGCTTCATCAGCGCCGACGTATCGAACCCGGGCATGCTGGCGCGCATGCGCTCGGGACAGGTCGGGGCCTTCGCCTTTCGCCTGAGCTTCACGTATGATCAGCCGCTGCTGGCCCAGCAGGTGGCCAACGACATCGTTTCACGCTTCATTGATGAAGACATGAAAGCACGTCGGGAGACGGCAAGCCAGACGGCGGAGTTCCTTGCCACCCAGCTTGCGGCGCTGGAACAGACCATGAGCCAGCAAGAGCAGGCCCTGGCCGATTTTCGGGAGCAAAATCCGACGGTGCGCCCGGAGTCCCTGCCTTTTTATCAGCAGATGGTCGCCACCATCGGCTTGCAGATTCAAGATGTCGAACGTCAGCTTGCCGCCACGGAGAAGAGTCGGGGGGATTTGCGCGCCCAGATTGCCTCCGTCGAGCCCTATTCCCGCGTCATTGCCGATGGCCAAGTGCTGACCACCCCCGCAGTCCAGCTCAAGGCGCTACGAACCAAGTACAACAGTATGTTGGGGCAGTATGGCGAAAACCATCCAGACGTCCAGAAGCTGCGCAATCAAATAGCGGCGATCGAGGCGGAAGGGCATGGGGGCGGCGGCGGGGATAATTTGCGCGCCCTGATTGAAGATACCCGGACCAACTTGGCCGCGGCCGAGCAGAAGTACGGCCCCAATCACCCTGACGTGGTCGCCCTGCGCAACGAGTTGGTCCGTTATCAACGCCAACTCAAGGCGCATGGATCCACCGGGTCGGCGGGCCTTCGGCGGGATGCCGACAACCCGGCGTATTTGATGTTGATTTCTCAAATCGAAGGGGCGGATGCGCAATACGATGCCCTGGTCAAGCAAATAGAGAGCCTGCGCGGGCAACAAGCCCAGTACATGGAAATTGTCGCCAGCTTGCCGGCCCTTGAAAAACAGTACGAGGTGCTGACCAGGGATTCCGATAGTTCAAAGATGCGCTATCGAGAGTTGATGGACAAGAAGATGGCGGCCGACATGTCGCACCAAATGGAGCAAGGCCGCCGCTCCGAGCGTCTTGAGGTTATCGACCCGCCCGCCCTACCGACTCAGACCGCGCCGGCCCGTCTGAAAATTCTCGGCCTAGGGGTTCTTGCCGCGCTCATGAGCGGGTTCGTCAGTGTTGTCATTTTTGAAATCGCGGATCGCACCCTCCATGGCTCGACCCAGATCGTGCGTCTGGTCGGGCAGCCGCCTCTGGTGGCCATTCCCCATATTGTGACTTCCGCGGAGCGAGCCCGCTTTCGCCGGGTTGTTGCCCTGGTCGCCGTGGGGGGGATCGTGTCCGCAACGGCTTTGCTGATTGCCTTTGACCGCACGATTATGCCGCTGGACGTGGTTGTGACCGTCGTCATGCGCAAGCTTGGACTGACCGCGCTGCCCATCGCCGACTTCACCCACGCCATCATCCAGAAAATCGGCTTGTAAAAGAGAGACGAACGCCATGGATCGGCTGGAAAAAGCCCTTGAAAAAGCCCGTCAGGCGCGGCAAGAGGCCCACGCGGTCGTCGCTACTCCCCCGGTTTCCTCGTCTCCGGTCGGGGAGGGCGCTCCCCGGCCGGGACCGGCGGCGGGGCTGGTGCCAGTCGACGCGAAGGTATTCGAGCGCAACCGACTTTTTGCTCAGCGTCAACGTGATAATGTCGCCGATATTTTCCGTATCCTTCGGAGCAAGGTTTTACAGATTATCAGCAAATCCAATATCCGAACGTTTGCGGTCACAAGCGCTAATTATGGTGATGGAAAGAGTACCGTCGCTCTGAACCTGGCCATCAGTCTTGCCGCGGATGTCAAGCAGACGGTTCTTGTTGTTGATCTTGATTTGCGCAAGCCAAGCATACACGAGTATCTTGGCATTACGCCTAATGCCGGCTTGGCGGACTATTTTATGCGAGATGTCCCGGTGCCACAATGTTTGGTGCGCCCCGAGATTGAACGTCTGGTGGTTCTGCCGGTCAACGGCGCGATCGATAACTCTTCCGAACTCCTTGGCACCCCCCGCATGGCGGCCCTGGCGCTGGAGCTGAAGGAACGCTATGCCGACCGCATTGTGATCTACGACATGCCACCACTCCTGGTCCAAGACGACGTGATCGCCTTTTTGCCCAATGTCGATGGCGTGTTGCTGGTGGCGCGGGAAGGTAAAACGACGCAAGAAGATCTGACGCAGTGTCTTTATGATCTTCAGAGCACGAACCTTGTCGGCGTTGTGCTGAACGATACTCGCGAAAAAATGGTTCCCGTCTGATTATTAGGCACACGTATCACGGAATGGGAAAGGCCACGGGAGGGAGTACTCATGACGCTGGCAACTTGCAATCCTCCGGCCTTTCCGCAGAATACCGCTACCAAAGGCTCCACGGAAAGGGAACGTGGATGGCGGCTGGGGGCTTTTCTGACCGGCATCACCTGCTTGGGGGTTTTGCTTATTCAGTCTGTCGGCACATATGGGGCTATTCTCTTTCTCGCGCCCCTACCGATTCTTGTCGCCTTGCGGGCCAAGTCATTTTTAGAGGGAGTCAGGCGGGATTTTTTCCTTTTTGTATTCCCTTTCCTGGCGGTGCTTTCCACACTCTGGTCTGTCGCACCTGGCTGGTCTTTGTGGGCCTCCCTGGAGTTGGTGGGGACCGTTATCGTGGGGATCGCCGTCGGTTACTGCGTCCCGTACCGGTCGGTCGTCTTCGGGGTGACGGGGGCGTTGCTTCTCACCGCGCTGGGATCGCTGGCGGTGGGGGTCGCGAACGGCGGCGAAGCGGGGGGCATGGCCGGCTTGTTCCAGAGCAAGAACCAGTTCGCCACCGCTATAGCCTTTTTGCTATTTATCAGCTATACCAACTTGAGCGATCGTTCGATGGGGGCAGGAGTCAGGGCCATCGCCGTGTTCAGCATCCTCCTTTCCATGGTGCTGATCTGGAAAGCCCAGTCCGTCGGGGCGTTGGTCGCTGTTTTTGCCGCCTTTCTGGGGATGCGGATGCTGCGGAAGGTGAGCGAAAAGCCGAAGAGCGTTCGGCGAACGACACTCCTTCTGCTCGCAGGGGGGGGGGGCGTTCTGATTTTGTTTGGTTTCCTGGGGCTACTTCCTCTAACGGATATCCTCTCGGCACTCGGGCGGGATGCCACGCTGACCGGTCGGACTTATTTGTGGCATGAAGCCAAAGGATTCATGGCCCAAAATCCTGTCTTGGGTCTTGGATACCAGGCATTTTGGCGTGGAGAGAATTACGACGCGGTCCGTTTGTGGGATATTTTCGGCCAGCCGCCGGGTGCGGGCTTCCATTTTCACAATATGTATTACAATGTGGGCGTGGACCTGGGGGTGGTTGGTCTATTGATCATTAGCTTGACCATGGTGGTGACGCTGGTTCGATGCATCAAAGCCCTGTTCGTGGATGCGACACCTCGGGTTGTTCTGGCCGTTCTTCTGTTTTTATTCTTGTTGATTCGATCTTTTGTGGAAGTTGATTTGACTTTCCAGTTTACGGGATCCATGCTGTTCTTTTGTCTTGTGTGGGCCTTTTCCCGTATCCCAGACCAGGGGGCTCCATCGGCGGGGTCTCTCGTGGGAGGGGGGCGGAAGAAGGACGCGTCCCATGTATCGATGGCCCTCGGCGGATCGGGCTCCTGAAGGGGGCCCACGCGAGCCTTTTTCTGTTGGCGGCGACCAAAGGCACGAGGCATGCGGCCCTCGTGCGGGGTATCCTGAGCCCTTTTCGTGCCAATGCGGGCATCGGTAGAGCAGGATAGGGGCAACGCCAAAAAAATTAAGCGCATTCTGATTCGTTCTTGATCAGAATGCGCTCGTCAAAATGGGACCTTTGCGGTGGTGAAACCCGTTCATTCCGGATCGAGGGATAAGATCCCTATTTCGGTTTGACTGTGATGTACTGGGCAAACGGGCTGTTGAACAAGCGCTTGCTTGTCAGGGTTCCATTCCCGGGACCAGTGGCATAGGTGGCCCAAATCCACAGGCCATGGTATCCCGGCTCCACCGATGGCGGGATGGTCAGGTTTCCTTTGATGGTGTATGTCTTGCCCCGTTCGAGCGTCGGAATGTTAAGGCTCAGCTTGGCCACGTCTTCCTTGCGTCCGTGATAATCGTTGACATTGCCATAGCTATACAACCCGAATGTGACGTTGCCATTGCCCAACCCGGACGCTCCCACCTTTACCTCGGCTGTGATGGCAAGGGTTTCGCCCGGCTTCGGATTGCTCTTGGAAAGCCGGATGTTCTGAACCGCGAAGGGCAAGGAAGGGGAAGCGGGCAAATCGGTGTATTGGTAGGCCCGAACGTAGGCAACGTCGTGATACAAAGGGAAGGACTGATTATTTTCCAGGTACCCGGCCCAACCCGGTTTCTCCATCGTGCCCCCCGAAATCGCGGTGTTGATGATCATGTACATGGGCATGGCAGGGATTTTTAGTCCTTTGAGGGGGTCATCAGCCGTGCAAAAAACGGTCTTGTTGTCGATCTGATAGACCAAGGACCCGGGGCGCCAGTCAACACTGTAAACATGAAATCCAGTGTATGATTCGTCGTAGCCCTCTGGAGGTGGGGTCTTGTCCCAGGAAACATCGGTGCGATAAAGCGGGATATCGCTACCAATGCTTGGGGCGATAAAGGAATGTTTTCCCAGATTATCCTTCCAGTGAAACGTTGTCTGAGGATAGGATTCCCCATTGCGGTTGTTGCCCCATGGGGCGTAGATGTATTCGTAAATATCGATTTCCGGGGGCCACTCGCCGTTTTCGGGCATCAACCAAAAGGCCGGCCACAGACCATTAGCCTGGGGTAGCTTGGCCAGGATTTCAAACCGGCCATAGGTCTGGGAGAACAGACCCTGGCTCATGATCTGGCCCGAGGTGTAGGCGTGTCCGATGACGTTGCGTCTGTCGGTCTTGATTCTCAGGCCGTAGCCAGGGGTGACGCTGAGTTCATCGGGAACATAAAACTGAAGTTCATGGGACAAGGGGCCATGTTGTCCGACATAGGCCCGCCACTGCGTGCTGTCGATGGTCCCCGATTTTGCGAAATCGGACTCAAAGGTCAACGAGCGGGCCGAGGCCGGTTGAACGGGGGGGCAGGTGTCCACGCCAGCCCAGGCGTCGGGGGAAAAGAACCACACCATAACCGCAGCTGCCGTAATGGCTCTCATGGGAATGCCTCCATCGGGGATGCGATTTGAAGTTGTTAAAGTTTAAGGTTTCTTAAGGCGCAAAACGTAAGCAACGAGAGGTCCTCGTGATGCCGGGCTTTTTGTGGGGGCCCGGTCAGACTCCGGTGGGGCTACAGAAGGGTGGGATAAAGATCATCCCAGTACTGGTTCGCCGGACCCGCCGCGAACAGCTGTTCGGCGGTTTCGTAGGCCTTCCGCCGCATCTGGCGATACCCCTCCGCGGTTTGCGTTGCCGCCACCATTCGGGCCAGCCCTTCTTCGGCCAAGCGGTCGGTTTCCGCCTTGAACAAGGCGCCATACGCCGGCTGGTCGCGGTCGCGGCGGCCGAGATGGACCCATTCGCCCCAGGCATCGGTCTCGAGAGGAAGAAGGAGGCTGTTCTCGCCGTCGCGGATGAACTCGGTCAAGGCCCCCTGAGCCGTCGCCACCACCGGGGTATGATGCGCGAACGCCTCCAGGACGCTAAAGCCAAAGGTATCGCTGAGGGTGGGCAACAGCAGGAAATGGGCCTGGGCAATCTGATCGAGAACGGCCCGGTTCTCCAACGTCCCCAGGTGGTTCACGTTGGGCAGCGACGACAGCAGATCGAAATACGGCGCGAAGAAGCCGCGATCAAGGGGATCAACCCAACTGGATGCGCCGACCTCAAGCGAGGAAATGATCGTCAGGTGCAAGGGAATGGCGCGTTGGTGCGCCAGGTCCGCCATCCGCAGCGCCACCAAACCGCCTTTGCGCGCGAAATGATTGCCGACGAACACAAGGCGCAGGGGCATTCCGGTTTCATGGATGAAAGGATCGGTGGCCTCGGCCAGTTCCGTATTCGGGTACCGAACCCGCACCTTGGCGGCCAGGGTTGCTGCTTCCGGCCCCCCTTCATGTTGGCGCAGGAACTGGGAACGGGCGAACTCGGAAATGGCCACGATGGCCCGGCAGCGTTCACCGGCAAGCATGGACCGCATCCACCGAAACAAGGGGGTCTTTTCCATGCCAAAGGCGCGGGGCAGGTGAGATTCGAAGCCAATCAGGAACGGAAGGGGTTCCAATGGAATTCGGTTGAATCCATGGATCAGATCAAATCCCTTTATAGGAAAAGGATTGAAGGCCGTGATCCCTTCTATTTTATTGGATATATAGTTTCCCGGAAAATAAAGCCGGCGAGAAATATCGTGGCGGGACCGCCGGGGACCGTTGAAGGTCCAAAGATAACGTTGGGGAGCAAGAATGCGAAGGGGCGGGGTCATGGCGTGACACCAGGCTTGAGGAGAGGAAATGGGAAGGCATGAGGGGGCAGGCTGTGGCTGCTATTGAAGTCCCGTGCCACAGTGGTTGAGACGGTGCCTGAGGAGGGGGTAGGCGAGATCCAGGAAGCTGCCGAGCCGGGCGTCGGCCTCCTCTTCCGTTTCATCAGGGAGAACCGCCGTCACTAGGCGAATCAACGATCCGTCGGTGCGGTCTTGAAGCAAAGAGTCGTGAAAAAGCCACCACTTCAGCTCAATCTGGTTTGTGAGAGACCGGCAACGTTGCTGGAACCAGTAGTACACCAATTGCCGGGTCTCGCCTTTTCCAACCAGGACCCGGCGGATGGGCAAGGAAAGGCTGTTTTCAACGGGTAATATCCGTTCGTCATCGGCAAGGACTTTCCAGCCCGCGCTGGGAATGCAACTGGCCGGACTGTGGGTCATGGCGCCGACTCGTTGCTGACCGTAATACGCGACATAAAGATTGACGGGAGGATTTCTCTGGTTGGGCTGGTAGTCTCCTAGAAAATAATCCTGTAATTTTAATGCGCCTAAAACGTCGGCGTCCAGCGTAAGTGGAGATCCGTGCCAATCTCCAAACCTTAACGGGAAATTCGCCACCGGGTGACGATCTCCGACTGGAATGTGGCGCGGGGTGCCGATGCCGGCGCTTGCAAGAACAGCGATGGCTGCCGACAAGACGATCAAGGTCAGCGTGGGGCGCGAGAGCCGCAGCGGACCGGTCCAGAACGGAGGGCGGGGGACGGTCAGGTAATCGAGGCAGATTCGATCCCCCCGGCTCGGCGTGGCAAGGATCACGGCTTCGGCCAGCAAGACCGCGACGCACAATAAGAAGACCACCCACCCCTCGAAATCATGGATGAGTCCTTCCGCCGCGCCCACTCCCCAGCGATCCACCGTGACGCCGATGAGGGTGATTCGCAAGGAATTCATCAAAATGGCGATAGGAATGGTGGACAGAAGCAGGATTATTCTTTTCCATAAATATCCCTTGAAAAAGTAGGCAACAATATACCCGAAGCTTATCATTGGAAAGAGATAACGAAGGCCGCTACATGCCTCGACAACCTGAAGTCGGACGAGGCCAAGATCAATCACATTCCCATCCTGATAAACAGGGATGCGTGCGATTTCTAAAAACAAAACTCCAATATAAGAAGATATTATTTGAAGTTTATTTGACAGCCCAACGAAAAAAATATTGGGAAGAGGAATTGCAAAACAAAGATAGAGAAGAGATGGCCAACATATCCGAAAAATTTGAAATCCCCAAAATCCGACGAGAATGGCCAGAATTCCGACGATTAATCCGTAAAGAGACAGGGCGTTGAAGGTTGAATAGCGTCCGGCAACCAGCAACAAAATGGAGAGCATAAGCAATCCAGCCCCCGCCCAGGAAGGATGGGGCACGGGCCGAGCGTGGGCCATCTGGTGAAGGCCAACCACCAGGGCAACAAACGGAATCAGCGGGCCATGGCTGTATTCATCCGTTTTCCAGACGTCCCACACTCCGGCAAGGGCGTCCGAAAACGTGAACAGCAGCGCTGCCAGGCAGAAAGCCGCTCCCCCCAAAACCACGGCGGGACCACGGGAGGGTGTGGGCAGAAAAAAATCCATGGGATGGTCTCACGGAGCGGACGGACAAGAAAGCGGGCGGGGGGGGCGGCATGATGGAGAAACATCGTGCCGGCCGGGTGCGGGGGTCATGGCGACGCCGTCGTACCCACCAGGGTCGCCACGAAGGCCTCGCAGTCGCTTGTGGCATGGCGGAACAGGCCTCGATCAAGCGTGGACAGATGCGCGGCTTGTTTTTCATAGTCTGCTGGGGTCAGCGCGGCCAGAAAAGCGACCATGGAGTCCGCCAGGGGCTCTTCCAATCGGCCCGTCAAGCCGTGGGCTTCCAACCACCGCCCTGTTTCCACTGTCGCCACCGCCAGCGGCTGGCAATCATGAAGGCAGCTTTCGTACAGCCGATTGGGAAGAAGCCACGCGGAATTCAAGCCGGATTGGAAATAATCGATGGCCCAGCAAAAATGAACTCTTCCGTAAATTTCGGGAAGGTCCCGGCTTTCATAGCGTCCATGCCAGAAAACGTTGGGAAGATCTGCCACTTCCTGGGGAAGTGTCGTGAGAGTGTCGCAGGCGATGATCCCTCGAAGGTCTATTTCAATTAAAGAGGGCGTTCGGCGTGCCACCTCAAGAAGGCAATCAAGGCTGGTTCGGCAGCGCAGGTTGCCAAACCAGCCGATCCGCCAGGGCGGGCCTGACGGGCGGAGCGCGGCTCCCGGGCAGGTGGCGGGAAAAACCTTGTTTTCCACCAGGAGGGCAGGCGGGTGCCCGGCCTGGAAGCGCGCCAAGTAGGAGTGGATAAAGGCGGGGGAACTGACGATCACCAAGCGGCAGGAACGTAAAAGGACACGCTCAATCGCCCGCAATCCCCTTCCCATCGGCGTGCGGCCGACCATCAAGGTGTGGATGTCCAGCAGTTCGTACACTAGCGCGGCGCGAGGAGCGAAAAACCAGCGGGCCAGCCAAGCGAGGAGTAGCATTTCCAGGTTTCGAGCCACGATCACCCGGGCGTCGTGGCAACATCGTCCCCAGTGACCGACGGTCACGGCCGCCCGAATGACCTGTCCGATTCGCCGGACCAGACGAGCATCCCGGGTGCGCCCCAGGGCGCGGGCGGGAAGACCCGCGACCTCTGGCGGGGGAACCGGGCAGCGATGAAAGCCGGCCAGAGTGATCTCGGCCCCCCCCGCGCGCATCATGTGGAGCCGGCGGCTGACCGCAGGGTCGGCAAGGTCGTGGACAAAATACGTGATCGCAGGATTCATAAGCGCCCCAGCCCCCTTTTCCGACCCGGGACCGTCCCCGTTGCGCCCCATGAGTGGGGCTTATATCCTGGTCACCGAAAACCCTATCGGAATCGAAATGAGAAAAGATTAGGGGAGTGGGCCGTAATTGTCTATTAAAACTTGTCCCTTGCGCCGGAGGGCCTCCGATGTCACCGTTCCTCGCACGGGAGGTTTTCGGGGCGCGCGGTAGCCTGCCGGCGGGGCGGCGACTCAAGAGAGCTACCGGCTCGGCTTTGAGGGCACGACCCGGATCCGCCGTCCGGACCTCGCATCAGGCAAGAAGGCGGCTGGCGCACGATGGCAGGGGAACACAAGAACATGGTGGCGCATGATGCCCGTCCTCTTCCGACGCGGGATTCGCCTTCGTCCGGGGAGGGGGAGGACGGGCCAACCCTCACGATTGTGATGCCGGCTCTCGACGAAGAAAGGCATATCGCGGCCGCGCTGGCCTCCCTGACCCGGATCGACACCGAGTGTTACGAGATTCTGGTCATGGATGGAGGCAGTCGCGATGAAACCCGCGCGATTGTGGCCCGCCTGGCGGCGGACAATCCCCGTATCCGGTTGATCGACAATCCGGCCCGACGACAAGCGGCGGCGGTGAATTTGGCGGCGAGCCTGGCCGCGCCCTCGGCCGAGGTCCTGGTGCGCGCCGATTGCCACGCGCTTTATCCGGACAATTTCGCGTCAGAGGCGGCGCGCCGCTTGCGCGCGACCGGGGCGACGGCCGTGGTGGTGCCGTTGGTCACCACCGGTGTGGGGTGCATGCAGCGGGCGATTGCTGCCGCCCAGAATAGTCGCCTGGGCAACGGCGGTGCCGTGCATCGACGCCTGGGAGTGGCTGGTTTCGTCGATCATGGTCACCATGCCGCTTTTGACCTGGAATTTTACCGTCGCCTTGGCGGCTATGATCCCAGTTTTTCCCACAACGAGGACGCCGAATTCGACCTGCGCCAGGCACGGGCCGGAGGGCGGATCTGGCTTGAACCCACCCTGGCCGTGACCTATTACCCCCGCGAAACCCTCCGGGAGTTGGCCCGGCAGTACTTCCGCTATGGGGCTGGTCGTGCCCGGACCGTGCGCAAGCACCGCGTCCGTCTTCGTGTGCGTCAGTTGGCGCCGGTGGCCCTTGTCGGTGTTGGCGGCGCGGGGCTGCTTTTGGCACCGTGGCTTCCCCAGGCCCTTCTTGTCCCCCTTGCCTATGGGCTTCTGTGTCTGGGCTGGGGAGGAAGCGAGGCCTTGCGCCACCGGGATCCCTGCCTGCTGGCCAGTGGGGCGGCGGCCGTGGTCATGCATGTAAGCTGGGCGTTTGGATTCTTACGGGCCATCGCGCGGCCGGTGTGAGGGGGGGGCTCGCGAGGGGCGGGATGCTGGGAACCGGCCAGGCGAAGGCGCTTTTGCGAGCGCGGGGGACGTGGTTCGAGGTGTTTCCCATGCCTGCCGCGAGGCAAGGCCAAGGAAGGCGAGAGGGGGATGGAGCATGACAAGGGGGAACACGGCTCCTCCCGTGGAGCCGACTAAAGATGTAACAATTTGTATTTGCACGTTTAGAAGGCCGTCGCTCGCAACCGCCCTTGAATCCGTCTGCTGTCAGGAAGGGGTGGCGCGATCCGCTGTTCCGATCCTTGTCGTTGACAACGACGAGGGTCCAACGGCCCGAAGGCTGGTGGATGCCACGGCGGAGCGGCTTGGGGCCAAAATCGACTATTTGCATGCGCCGGCCCGGAATATTTCAATCGCCAGGAACGCGGCGATGGATGCGGTTTCCACAACGTGGATTGCGTTCATGGACGACGACGAATACGCGGCGTCCACATGGCTGGAAACGCTTCTGCGCGCCGGGACCGACAAGGATGCCGTTGTCGGACCGTGTATTTCCCTCTATGCCCCCGAGATGCCGGAATGGGTACGAACGTGTGATTTCCACAGTAATCGCATAACAGGCCGTCTTGATAACGCCTATACATCGAACACATTGATCAATGTTGATTTCGTGAGGGCGAACGGACTGCGTTTTCCGATTGAATGTGGGGTCACAGGGGGAGAGGATACTATTTTTTTTCGTTTGTTTTCTATGGCGGGCGGAAAAATTTCTTATTGTAAAGAGGCTATTGTTTACGAAAAAGTTGTACCACAACGAGCGACAATGAAATGGGTTCTTCTTCGTCGGTATCGTTCAGGGCAGACGCATGGGCTTCTTCTTCACAAATTTGATAAAAAAAGATATCGTATTCTCATTCTGACGGCGGGGATAAAATTTTTTATTTGTTTATCGGCAGCTCTTTTTTGGGCGCCAATGAGTGGAAAGTGGCGGCGCTGGCTTGCCCGCGCGGCGCTTCATGCCGGAGCTGTGTCGTACAGACTCCAAGGGACCGTATATCGGGAATATGCCGGATGACGCCCCCCGTGCCATCCCGGCACGATTGGCGGAATCCAAGGTCATGTTCGGGATGAATCCATCCGCAGGACGCTGGCTTGGTTCGGCTTGGTTTCGCCGATGAGAGTGTTGTACGAAACCCGCTTGATTGACCCCATGAGTTGCAATTCGGTTCGCGAACAATAAATCTTGGTGTTTGGGCGATGGGCGCGGGGGTGGAGGTGAAGGGGCATGCGGACGCGGCCAAGGTTTTGGAGGCCTATCGCGCGGAGCGCGATGGGGTGCATCGCAGGCACCTTCAGGTGACTTGGCTGTTGCTGTCCGGGGAACCGCGCAAGGAAGTGGCGCGGCCGGCCATTATTTCCTTGCCGTCGGCACGCATCGTTACAAATGGCTCTGTCTCTACGCCTTCAATTGGTCGCCCTCGGAATGAATCATCCGGAATCCGCATCAGAGGCGATGTCGACTGGAGTCTGTCCGTTTCACGTTGAAGCGGACAGACTCCAGATCCTTTTGCTTGAGTGCGCGGCGCGGGGGGATCGGTGGGCGTGCCGCCCGGAGACGGCCGGCCTTCAAGGGCCGAAAAAACGAAGGGGGGCGCCTGTCCGTCCCAACCCCCTTCGTTTCGTGCGTGAGGCGAGCCCCAAGCGTCAGAACATCGCGCGCAGGGTCAGGAAGGCGAGGGCGCTCAGGATGCCGGCGGCTGGCAAGGTGATGACCCAGGCCAGCGCGATGGGTTTCATCAGGGCCCAGTTGGTCTGGCGGTTGACCATGCCAATGCCGAGGATGGCGCCGATCAGGATGTGGGTGCTCGACACCGGCAGGCCGAAGGTCGAGGCCAGCATGACCACGGCGGCCGCCGACAACTCGGCCGAAAAGCCCGAGGCCGGGTGCATCTTGGTCAGGTTGTGGCCCACCGTGGTGATGACTTCCTTGCCGATGAACCAAAGCCCGACGACCAGGGCAATGCCGAAGGTGACCATGGCCAGGGTCGGCACGGCCGCGCTTTCCGACCCCATGGTGCCGGTGCGCAGCACGTCCAGGATGGCGGCAAAGGGGCCAATGGCATTGGCGATGTCGTTCGAGCCGTGGCTGAAGGCAAAACCCGAGGCGGTGAACACCTGCATCCAGCTGAAGATCACGAACGTGGCCCGCCCCAGCGATTCCCCCTTCAGGGTCTTGGCGAAGATCAGGGTCGCCATCCACACGGCGGCGCCGATCATGATCATGATCAGGTAGTTGTGCAGCGTGTCCAGGCCCAGGTCCATGTGCTGGAGGCCCTTGAACAACACCATCGAGGCAATGATGACCGCGCCCAGGGCCGCCACCAGGGGAACCCAGGTTTCCAAGGCGCGATGGGCCCTGAGACGTCCGCGCTTTTGTTCGATCAGGTAGAGGCCCTGGTAGTATTCCGATTCAAGATCGGCCGGATCAAAGTCCTCCTCGCGCGACAGCGAGGCATCCCGGGCCATGGCCTTGGTGTAGGAGGTCTTCTGAATCTCGGAAAGGCGATCGAATTTTTCCTTGTGTTTTCGATCGTGCTCGCGACGCTCTTCCTTGATCTGCTCGATCTGCTTTTCAACGGTTTCGTTGAAGGTGATGATGTATTTTTTGATCTGGTAGAACAGGATGTAGGCAACCACTCCCCCCAGAAGAGGCGAAATGACCCACGACAGCGCGATCTGGCCGATCTTGTCCCACCTCACCAAGGTGAGGGCTTCACTGGTGCCGTTCAGCAGCAGCCCCAGGGTGATCGAGCTGCCCACGATGGCGCCGACGATGGAATGGGTGGTGGAAACCGGGTAGCCCTTCTTGGTGGCGTAAAGCAGCCAGATCGCCGCCGCGATCAGGGCCGACATCATGATCAGCACGAAATCCAGCGGGGTGACCTGCATGCCCCCCAGGTCCACGATTCCGCCCCGGATGGTGGCCGTGACCTCGCCGCCGGCGATCACCGCCCCGCTAAGCTCGAAAACCGCCGCGATGGCCAGGGCCTGGGTAATGGTGAGCGTGCCCGCCCCCACACTGGTGCCAAACGAGTTGGCCACATCGTTGCCGCCGATGTTAAAGGCCATGAAGACACCGAACAGTGTCGCCAGAAGAAGAAGGGTCCAGTGGTTACCGTTTGTGTATCCGGTCGCCCAAAAAAGGAAATAACCGGTGATCGCAATCAGGAGTCCGGCGAATATGAGGCTGAGTGGAGAAAGGAGTGTCGATCTCTCCAGTACCTGTCCATTCATGAGACTTGATTGTGTGTTCATGGGCATTCTCTTTTGGGCGAAACTTCATGGGAAGCGCACGCCGAGGGAGAGGGTTCACATCGGGGTGTGGTGGCTTGAAAACTTACGGCAGGACAGGGCATGAGGCATGAGGCCAGGTTTTGATTTCTGTTCTCGGCGTTTGTTTCGAGTCGATCTTTTCTTTGAAGAGATTTTTGTTTTCATGACAAGATGGACTTGCTGGATGCCCCTGCTGTCGGGGTTCATCAAATAACCGGGGACGATCGTCTCAACAAGCCTTCTCTTGAGGGGGGGAGGCATGCTTTTACCGGCCCCACCCTGGGGAGCGCCCTTGCCCGTCGGCCCGGCGGGGAACGAAAGGGAAAACGCCCCTTCTGGTCGGGCGCAAACGCGCTATGATCGGGGGCATGCGCTCCGATCGCGAAGGCCCGCCATATGAAATCGACCGCCGCTTCCGCCCCGCGCCCTTTCGATGAAGAGGCGGCCCTGGCCGACATCGCCCGCCTGATGAACGCCGGGGCCGGGGCCCGCGCCGAGGAACTGGCCTGGACCCTGGTGCGCCGGCGCAACCCGGGGCAGGGTTTGGGCAAGCGGCCCCGCACCCCGGTTGAACGGGCGTTGCGCGGCGTGTTCCTGTCTCATGCCCTGTTGCGCGCGCGCCTGTTCGCGCGGGCCGCGCGCGAGGCGGGCCGCGCGCTCGCCGACGATCCCACCCAGGCCGACGCCGCGATGATCGAGGCGGCCGCCTTGTATCAGAACGGCAACTGGGAAGAGGCGGTGCCGGCCGCCCGCCGGGCCCTGGCCTTGCGGCCCACCCTGGCGCCCACCCTTGCCTTGCTTCTCCAGGCCCTGCTTGACCTGGGCCGCGTGCGCGAGGCCGAGGCCGAGGCCCGGGGGGCGCTCGCCCGCCTGGGCACCGATCCCGACGTGGCGCGCGCCGCCGCCGGGGCGCTGGTGCGCCGGGGGCACGTGGACGAGGCCCGCGCCGCCCTGGAGCGCCTGGGCTCCCATCCCCAGCGCGGTCCCGAGTTCCTGGCCCTTGCCGCCCAGGCCCTGACCACCCACGGCCGCCACGGCGAGGCCCTGCCGCTCTACCGGGTGGCCGCCGCCCGCGCGCCGCGCCTGGCCGAGGCCCATGCCGGCCTGATCGCCTGCTTGCATGCCCAGGGGCGCGAGGCCGAGGCCACCCAGGCGCGTGAGCGCGCCTTGCGCGCGCTGCCCCGCTTTTCGCACGAAAACTTCGATTTCCATGTGCCCTTGTCCCTGACCCCGTGCCCCGAGCCAACCCCGGACGAGGCCCCGGCACCGCTTGATCCCACCCGGGCCTTGCTGGTCAACGGCATCGGAGTGTTGCCGGCCCGCCCCCTGGGGATTGCCCAGATCAAGGGCGCGGTCGAGGCGAACGGGGCGTTCCAGTGCGCCCTGGTCGATCTCAATGCCCTGGTGTACCGCGACTTCATCCGGGCCTTGCGCCAGGGGGAAACCGATCTTGAGTTCGACGGTCGCGCCGATCTCGACGACGCCTTCGCGCGCATGGAACAGCTCGACCCTTTGTTCGTCGATCCCGAGGGCTACAAAACCCTGGCACCGCGCCTGCTGATGGCCTTGTCGCTGACCGGGCGCACCTTGCAAGGCCAGTTCGAGCGCGCGGCGCAGGGACGGGGGCCGGTGTCGTGGGTGGTCGAGGCCTGCGCGGCCCATCTGCTGGCCCAACACGCCGCCGTCATCGGTTTTTCCCTTACCTTCACCGATCAGCTGCCGTTCACCTTGCAGTGCGCGCGCCTTGTCAAGGCCCGCCGGCCCGAGACCGTCGTGGTGTTCGGGGGAGGTTTTTTCAAGGATTCCAATCTGGAGGGCTTCCTGGCCGAACCGTGCGTCGATGCCGTGATCCTGGGGGAGGGGGAGGGCGCGTTCCTGGCCCTGCTGGAAGCTCACCGCGACGGCCGCCCCTTGTCCTCGGTGCCCGGGGTGGTCCGCCACGACCCCGACACCGAAACCATCACCCGCCAGCCTAACACCGCGACCGTGCGCCCGGGCGATCTGCCCTTCGCCGATTTTGGCGATACCCCGGCCGATGCCTATCTCACGCCGGTGCCTGTGGTGCCGATTCTCAGCTCGCGGGGCTGCTATTGGCGCCGGTGCACGTTTTGCAACCATTTCGCCTCCTATGCCGCTTCGTACAAGGCGGCTCCGGTGGCGCGGGTGGTCGATGAGCTGGCCCACCACGTGGCGCGGGGCATCCGGCACTTTACCTTTGTCGACGAGATGATTCCCGCCTTGCGTTTGCGGAAATTGAGCGAGGCCATCTTGGAGCGCGGCCTGGACCTGCGTTTTTACGCCCTGGCCAAGCCCACCGCCGATTTCACCGCCGAGACCCTGGCGCTCATGCGCAAGGCGGGCTGCGTGTGCCTGTACTGGGGCCTGGAATCGGGATCGGACCGGGTGCTGGCCCGCATGGACAAGGGCAACGACGTGGCCGGGTCGGCCCGCACCCTGACCCTGTCCGCCGAGGCCGGCATTCGCAACCATGTGTTCTTGATCGTGGGCTTCCCCGGGGAGACCCGAACCGACCTGCGCGCGACCCTGGATTTTCTTCACGCCCACCAGGACAGTATCCATGCCGCCGTGGCCGGGCCCTTTGTCCTGGAACCGGGCACGCCCATCCACGCCGAGCCGGAACGCTTCGATATCCGCCACGTGTACCCGGCCCGGGCCCTGTGCGACAGCCGCCTCGCCGATTACGACATCGATGCGTCGGTCAGGGAGCGGCTGACCCAGGCCCAGGCAGCGCGCTACGCCGATATCCTGCGCCCGTCGTTTTTCGATACCCTTTCCGCCTATGGCCCGTGCCTGGGCACGCCGCGCGACCATGTGGTGGCCCTCTACGAGCACGGCCCGGCCAGCCTTCCTCCGCGCGCCGTGCCCGATCCGGCCGAGGTCTGGCCGCTGCTGGAGGCCGACATGCCCAGGCTGAGCGGCGTTCCCGACTTCGTTCTTACCCCGCGCTGGCGCTCGACCAGCGCGCCGGATCCCCAGTCTCCCCCCGCTTGTTCCTGACACGTCAACCGGACAAGGATGCCCCATGCGCATCGCGATCAGCACCATGAACTTTCGTACCGTCAGCGCCCACGCCGGCCGGGCCCGGCGCTTCCTGATCTACGAAACCACCCCCGACGGTGAACCGGTGGCGCAAACGCCGCTGCAACTGCCCCCGTCCCTGATCATCCACGATTTTCATTGCCGGGGGCCCCATCCCCTGGACGACGTGGACGTGCTGATCACTGCCGGGTGTGGCATGGGGTTCGTCAAGCGCATGGGCGCGCGCGGCGTGAGCGTGCTGATCAGCACCGAGCCCAACCCCGACGTGGCCGCCCGCCTGGCCGTCCAGGGCGCCCTGCCCGACGCCGCCACCGTCGAGGGACTGAAGGCCTGCCACGGGTAGGTCGGGAAGGCGGGGGCGGCTTCCCGGCCCCCCTTCTTCCTTGCGCGATCCCGGGAAGGCAAGGAGGGACGCGCGAGGGACAGGGTCAGGCAATCCGCTCGGCGAAGGTCAGGACCAGTCCGTTGCAGTCAAGCATCGCGAACTCCCGCATGCCGTAAAAGGTATCGTGCGGCTCCTCAAGGATTTCCGCCTTGCCGAGCACGCTGGCGAAGAGGCCTTCCACGTCGCGCACGGTGATGAACAAACTCAGCCCTCCGCCCGGAACCCGATCTTTTAAAACAGGGTATTGGGCGATCAGGCTATGGCTTTCCTGAAACATCAGGGCCACGTCGTCGCGCTTCAGCAAGGCCCATTGCAAGGGCACGGTTTCGGGAACGGTGACCAGAGGCTCGAACCCCAGTACGTCGCGGTAATAGGAAACCGTGCGGGCCACGTCGTCCACCATCAGGTTTGCCGTGACGCCTTCCAGGGAGGGGGTGAGGCTCGTCATGGGCGCGATCTCCCGACAGGGGGGCTTTCTCGTGTGCGGCGGGGCGCGAGAAGCAGCGTCGGGCCAGGGACCCCCGGCCGGGCGCGCTGGTTCAGGGTCTGGTGTCCTGGAGCCCACGATCCAGGGCTTCGAGCAAGGCCAGCACGGCCTCGTTCAGCGGAACCCCAACCCCGTGGCGCCGGGCGGTTTCCACCACGGCCCCCGTGAGGTGGGCGTGTTCCAGGGGAGCGCCGCGCAGCCGGTCGTAGAGCATGGATGACCCTCCGGAGGGATTGACCCCCCGATAGATGGTCATCACGTCTTCCACGTCGTCGGCCGACAGGCGGGCGCCGGCGGCCTGGCCGGTGGCCACCGCCTCGGCCATCAGGGCGCGGGCCAGGGCGTTGATCCCCGGCTCCGCCATCACGTCCATGCGGCGCAAGGTCAGGGTCGTGATCGGATTCGCCGCCACGTTGGTCAGCAGCTTGCGCCAGGCCGCGGTGAGGAAATCGGCCTCGGTCCGTACCGAAAGCAGTGACCCGGGGGCCATGAGACGGGCGAAGGCCTGGGCGGCGGCATCGGCGGGCACCACCACGTCGTGCCCGGTGTGATGAACGATGTGGCCGGGCGCCGTGCGTTCGATCGCCACGTACACCAGGGCCGGCACGATCGGGCGCTCGCCCACCAAGGGGCGCAGGCGGGCTTCGTGGTCAATGCCGTTTTGCGCCACCACCACCGGGGTGGACGGGCCCAGCAGCCGCGCAAGCCACGGCGCGATCAGGGGCGTGTCGTGGGCCTTGGTCGCCACGATTACCCAGTCCACCGGCGTGACACTGGCCGGATCGGTGATCACGCGCACGGGAAGGACCCGGGTCTCCCCCTCGTACTCGACGCTCAGGGTCTCAAGGGCGCCGCGCGCGCACACCACCACCGCCACGCCCGCCTCGTGAAGGGCGGCCGCGAAAAGGCCCCCGATGGCGCCAGCTCCGATGATCGCCACGCAAGGGGAGGGGGGAGAGGGCATGCGCCAGACTCCTTATCATGGAAGAGGTTTCCCCGCCCGGCCGCGCGGGGAGCGAACGCGGGCACGGAGCGAAAAGACACACTCCAGCTGCCCTTGTCCATCTTGTCACCGGACGAGGTTCGATCAAGGGGAGGAAATCCGCAATCCGCCCTGTTCTTTTTTGGGCTTGACCCCGGCGGTACAGGGGAACACCATACTGACTGACCATCCAGTCATTAATGGATCGTCCCAGGAAAGGCAACACCCATGGAAGACGCTCCCCCGCCCGCCGCCCGCCGTCGCAAGGAGGCCCGGCCCCAGGAAGTGCTGGAAGCGGCGCTTGATACCTTCGTGGGGCGTGGGTTCGCGGCCACGCGCATGGAAGACGTGGCCCGGCGGGCCGGCGTGGCCAAGGGAACCCTTTATCTGTACTACGCGTCCAAGGAAGCCCTGTTCGAGGCCGTGGTCCAGGCCATGCTGGGAACGACCATCGCGCGTCTTGAAGGGGACCTGGGGGAAAGCCCCCTGTCGGCCGGTGATCGGTTGCGCGCGGTGGCCCAGGGCATGGCGGGGATCATTGGCGATCCCCGGCGGGCGGCGCTGCCCAAGCTCGTGATCGCCAATGCCGGATCGTTTCCCGGCCTCGCGCGGTTCTATTACCGCGAAGTGGTGTGCCGGGGGCTGGGGTTGATCGGGCGCATCCTTGCCCACGGGGTGGCCACGGGCGAGTTTCGCGCCATCGATCCCACGGTTCACGCGCGCTTGTTCGTGGCCCCGGTTCTCATGGGGGCGGTGTGGCAGACCACCTTCGCGGCCGTCGAGGAAACATCGGTTCCCCCCGCCGATTTGCTGCACGCCCATGTGGAGCTGTTCTTGCGCGGCCTTGCCCCCGGGGCGGCGGACGCGCCAGCGGGAGAGCGGTCATGACCCCTTCGGATCCGGGCACGAAAAGACACACGCGAAACGTGGTGCTGGCGGGCGTCCTGGCGCTGGCCGTGGGCGGATGCGACGCAACCGACCCGTCTCCCCGGTATCACGGGTACATCGAGGCCGATTACGTCACCCTGGCCGCGCCCGAGGCCGGCTGGCTGGAAACGCGGCCGGCGGGCAAGGGCGAGGCGCTGGCCCAAGGGGCCCTGGTGTTCACGCTGGAAAGCGCGCGCGAGCAGGCCGTCCTGGCCGAGGCCGGGGCCCGGCTGGAGGAAGCCCGGCGCACCCTGGCCGACCTGCGCAAGGGAGCGCGGCCCGAGGACCTGGCGGTGCTGGAGGCCCAGAAGGGGGAGGCCGAGGCGGGCTTGCGTTTGGCCACCCTCGCCCTGGGGCGGGAGAAAACCCTGGTCGCCACCCGGGCCTCGGCCCAGGTCCGCCTGGACCAGGCCCGGGCCGACGAGGCCGCCGCCCGCGCCCGCGTCGCGCGCCTGGAGGCGGAACTGGTCCAGGCCCGCCTGCCCGCGCGCGCCGATCAGGTGGCCGCCGCCGTCGCCACCCAAAACGCCCTTGAAGCCGCCCGCGATCAGGCCGCCTGGCGCCTGGCCCAGCGCACGATCACGGCTCCCGTCGCCGGTCGGGTGGAGGACACGGTGCGCGAGCCGGGCGAATGGGTGGAAGCCGGCGGCGCCGTGGTGGTCCTGCTGCCCGACGCGCCGTGGCGCGTGGTCTTCTACGTGCCCGAACCGGCGCGCGGGGGCTTGCGCCTGGGGCAAGGGGTGGGGGTGTCGTGCGACGGCTGCCCGGCCGGCCTCAAGGCCACCATCAGCCGGGTGGCGAGCGAGGCGGAGTATACGCCCCCGGTGATCTACAGCCTGGAAACCCGCGCGAAACTTGTCTACCGGATCGAGGCCCGCCTGACGGGCGCGGACACCCCCACCCCGGGCCAGCCCGTTGACGTGGAGATCGGATCATGAGCGCGGTCCCGTCGCCGGTGTCGCCCGTGTCGCCCGTGTCGCCGTCCGGTCCGGCACCGGCTTCCCTGGGGCCGGCGGTGAGCGTGCGCGGCCTGACCAAGCGCTTCGGGCCGCGCGTGGTGGTCAACGGGTTTTCGCTGGACGTGGCCCGGGGCGAAATCCACGGCTTCCTGGGCCCCAACGGCAGCGGCAAGACGACCACCCTGCGCATGCTGTGCGGGCTGTTGCATCCCGACGGCGGGCAAGGGACCTGCCTGGGCCACGACATCGTCAAGGACAGTTGGGCGATCAAGCGGCAGGTGGGCTACATGACCCAGCGCTTCAGCCTGTACGAGGATCTGACCATCCGCGAAAACCTGGAATTCGTGGCCCGCCTGCATGCCTTGCCCGACCGGCGCCAGCGGGTGGCCCAGGCCCTCGACCGCCTGGGGCTGGCCGGGCGGCGCACCCAGCTGGCCGGTACCTTGTCGGGCGGCTGGAAGCAGCGCCTGGCCCTGGCCGCGTGCATCTTGCACAATCCAAAACTGCTCTTGCTCGACGAACCCACCGCCGGGGTTGACCCCAAGGCTCGAAGGGAATTCTGGAACGAAATTCACCAGCTCGCCGCCGACGGCATGACCGTGCTGGTCAGCACCCACTACATGGACGAAGCCGAGCGTTGCCACCGCATCGCCTACATGGCCTATGGGCATCTGCTGGCGCAAGGCACGGTGGACGAGGTGGTGGCCGCCTCGGGGTTGTCCACCTGGCACGTGGAAGGGGCGGGGGCCACCCTCAACCGCCTGGCCCTGGCGCTCGAAGGCCGGCCCGGCGTGGCCATGGTGGCGCCCTTTGGCGCGACCTTGCACGTGAGCGGCCCCGACGGCCCCGCCCTCGACCAGGCGGTATTCCAATATCAGGATCAGCCCGGTCTGGCCTGGCGGCGCGATCACCCGACCTTGGAGGATGCCTTCATCCACCTGATGGCTCGCGCCCCCGACAGCGGGCAGGGGCCACAAGGGAAGGGGGGCGTGTCATGACCGGGCCGCGCTTTTCCTTCGCCCGGCTGGTGGCGGTCCTGATCAAGGAATTCATCCAGATGAAGCGCGACCGGCTGACCTTCGCCATGATGATTGGCATTCCGGTCATGCAGCTTCTTTTGTTCGGGTTTGCCATCAACACCGATCCCAAGCACCTGCCCACCGCCGTCCTGGCCGGCGACAACAGCCCGTTTTCGCGCGCCATCGTGAGCGCCTTGCAAACCAGCGGGTATTTCCGGATCACCACCCGGACCGATGACCCGGCCACCTTGGAGCGCCTGCTGGCCGGAGGCGTGGTGCAGTTCGCGGTCGAGATCCCGTCAACCTTTGCCCACGATCTGCGCCGGGGCGACCGGCCCGCCCTGCTGGTCATGGCCGATGCCACCGATCCGGCCGCCACCGGCAACGCGCTGGGGGCGTTGCCCCGGATCGTGGACGACGCCCTGGCGCCGTTGCTGGAGGGAGCCCTGGCCGCCCGCGCGCCGCGTCCCGGCGCGGTCGAGGTGCGTATCCAGCGCCGCTACAACCCGGAAGCCCTGAGCCAGAACAACGTCGTGCCCGGCCTGGTCGGCACCATCCTGACCATGACCATGATCATCATGACATCGCTCGCCGTGACCCGCGAACGCGAGCGCGGAACCATGGAAACCCTGCTGGCCATGCCGGTGCGTCCGACCGAGGTCATGCTGGGCAAGCTCGCGCCCTTCATCCTGGTGGGCGGACTCCAGGTTGCCGTGATCTTGCTGGCGGCCCGGGTGCTGTTCGACGTGCCCATGATCGGCTCGCCCCTGGTCCTGGCGCTGGGGCTGGTTGTGTTCATCACCGCGAACCTGGCGGTCGGATTCCTGTTTTCCACCCTGGCCCACAATCAGTTGCAGGCCATGCAGATGAGCTTCTTTTTCTTTCTGCCGTCGATCCTGATGTCCGGATTCATGTTTCCATTTAGGGGGATGCCGGATTGGGCTCAGGTTTTGGGTGAAGTCTTGCCACTGACCCACTTCCTGCGCATCGTGCGCGGCGTCATGCTCAAGGGCAACGGCCTGCCCGAGGTCTGGCCCGACCTGTGGCCGCTGATGGCGTTCTTGCTGGCGGTGTCGGTGATCGCGGTCAAGCGCTACCGCCAGACCCTGGATTAAGCAGGGGCCTGCCACGCGCCTTCCCGCACGTCTTCAAGGGGCCCGTTTTCGCCCGGGCCTCAGGGACAAGGCGGGGTTTTTCCCTGGTGGACCCGGGCCACGCCCTCGGCCAGCGCGGCGGCCACCTGGGTGGTGCCCTGGCCCAGGGCGCGCACCGCTCCGTCCACGGATGCTTCGGGCAAGGGCACGACCCGGGCGGCCCGGCAGACCACGGCCGCGCCCTGGGGCAGGCGGCGCACGGTCCAGCCGATTTCGATCGTGGCGGCCTCTCCGGGAATGGCCTGGAAACGTTCAACGCGCACCGCCAGGCGATACAAGGGCAGGTCGGTGGCCCGCTCGCTCACGGGAGCCTGGTACACATCCACGGCCTTGAGCTGGCGCCACAGGGCGTCGGCCACGGCCTGGCGGATCTCGTCGGGCAGGGGGCCGGCCCAGCGTTCTCCCGGAACGGTGGTCAACGGACCTCCGGCTCCCAGGACGATGTCATCGCGTTCCAGGCGCTGGGGCACGGTGACGGGCAGGATTTCTACCAGCACCGCCGCCGCCCCGCCCGCCGGAGGGTCGGCGGGGGGAAGGGTGAGGGTGTGCAGCCGGGGCGCGGGCGACGCCCCGCAGGCCCCCAGCATCAAGGCGGCCAGGGCAACCGGGGCAAGGCGGACGAAAAGGGCACCGGGCACGGGCATGGGGGTTACTCCGAACGGCCGCGCAACAGGGATTCCGGTTGGCGGTCAAGGGTATCGGCCAGGGATTTCAACGAACGCGCCGCGTCGGTCAGGCCGCGCAGGGCGCTACGCATGTCTTGCGACAGGGGAGCGTCGGGCGCCACCGAGCCGTGCAGGGTTTCAACAGTGCGGCGCAGCTCGCCCAGGGTGTCGCGCACTTCGGGCAACACCTCGCGGTCGGTGCGGGCCAGGGCCTTGTCCAGGCGGCCGAGCGTGCCTTCCAGGCGGGTCAGCACGGCGTGCAGATCCTGGCCCAGGGTATCGAACGGGACCTTGCCCAGGGAATCCAAGATGGTGCGGATCTGGGCATACAAGGCTTCCAGGTCGCCCGGGACCGTGGGGAGAACCGGCGGATCGGCCTTGGGATCAAAGGCAACCGGATCGGCCTTCTCGAAGAAGTCGAGCGCGATGTAAAGCTGGCCGGTCAGCAGGCTGTCGGAGCGCAACTGGGCGCGCAGGCCCCGTTTGACCAGGGCCGCCATGCGCTCGGTCCAGCGCGCGCGCAGTTCCTCGTCGCGGGTGGGCATGCCGGTGCGCGCCAGCCGCGACAGCGAGACATCCACCGTGACCACGGTATTGAAGTCGCCGGCCACGCGGTCGTAGGACAGATCAATGGAGCGCACCCGCCCCACCTCCAGCCCGCGAAAGTCAAGCGGCGCCCCCACCGCGAGCCCGCGCACCGACTGCGTGAAGCGCAACACCACGGGGAACACCCGTGAATCCACCGCTTCCATGGCGGTTGCCCGGCTCGATGCCAGGGTGAAGGTGGATCCCGGATCGGCGGGCGGGGCGTCGCCTTGCTCGGGCGGAGCCTCGAACGCCACGCCGCCCATCAGGATGGTGGCCAGCGACTGGGTATCCAGGCGCACGCCGCGCGCATCCACCGTCAGGTCAACGCCGCTTGCGTGCCAGAACCGGGTGGCGGTGGTCACGAAGCGGTCGTAGGGGGCCTTGATGAAAACCCCCATGGTCAGGCCGTCGCCGGAAGAATCCAGGCTGAAATGTTCCACCTGACCCACGGGGATGCGGCGAAAGAACACGGGCGAGCCGGCATCGAGCGACCCCAGATCCTCGGCCTTGAGCGTGAACCGTCGCCCGGGCACGTCCCAGGCCACCACCGGCGGCGCCTCCAGGCCCACGAAATGGGTGCCGGTGGCACTGGAATGGCCGCGCTCGGCACCGATGTAGGCCCCCGACAGCAAGGTATCGAGCCCCGAAATGCCGCTGCCCGCCAGGCGGGGGCGCACCACCCAGAAGCGGCTGTCCACGGCCGCGAAGCCGCGCGCGTCGCGGACCAGATCAACGCTGACCAGGACATGCGAGAGGTCGTCGCTCAGGCGCACGGCCGAGACCTCGCCGATCTCCACGTCCTTGACCTTGACCTTGGTCTTGCCCGCCTCGATCCCCGTGGCGGTATCGAACTGCACGACAATCGACGGCCCGCGCGCCATCATGGTCTGCACGACCAGCCCCAGGCCGGTAAGCGCCGCCGCCAGCGGCACCAGCCAGATCAGGGACGGGCGACGGGACCGGGGCGGGCGCAGCACCGGTTCCGCGGGGGCAAGGGGCAACGAAGGCTCGGTCATCGCGAAGAAGATCCGGGTTTGTCCCACATCAGGCGGGGATCGAAGGCATGGGTGGCCAGCATGGTCAGCACGACCACGGCGCCGAAGGCCGCCGCCGCCGGGCCGGCCTCGATTTCGGCCACGGTGCGAAAACGCACCAGGGCCACCATCAGGGCGACCACGAACACATCAAGCATCGACCAGCGGCCGATGAACTCGATCAGGCGGTAAAGACCCATGCGCCAGCGGGTGCCGGGCCGGCCCAGGGAAACGGAAGCCGCCAGAACGGCAAGGCTGGCCATCTTGAGAAGGGGAATCAGGATGCTGACCGAGAAAATCAGGATCGCCAGCCCCTGCGAGCCCGAGGTCCAGAAGTACACCACCCCCCCCATGATGGTTTCCTGCCCGTTTCCCCACAGCGAGGACCGCACCATGATCGGCAGCGTGGTGGCGGGGATGTACAAGATCGCCGCCGCCAGCAGCAAGGCCCAGGTGCGCGCGAGGCTGTCGGGCCGGCGCGCCTCCAGGGGCGTGGCGCAGGTCGGGCACCGCGCCTCGGCCCCCGGGGGCATGCCCTCCGGCTCCGCCCGGCTGACGGTGCCACAGATCGAGCACGCAATCAGGCCCGCCTCGCACGCGCGCAAGGGGGGCGCGGCGGCAGGCGGGGCGGGGTCCGGGGCGGGCTGGGAGCGCATGGCAAGGGTCACGGTGGGGCGGAAGGGGGCGGGGGCACGGCATCGGTGCCGGCGGGCAAGGGGGCGTCCCACAAGCTGCGCAGGTCGAAGGACAAGATCGCCGCCAGCAAGACGGTGAGCGCGCCAAAGGCCCACAGCGCAACGCCTGGGACGATATGGGCCATGGTGGACAGCTTGACCAGCCCCACCGCGATCCCCAGCGTGAAAACCTCGATCATCCCCCACGGGCGAAGGTGCAGCAAAAGCCGCAGCGCCACGGCGGCCCAGGCCGGGGCCGCGCCTTGTCCCCGCCCCTGTCGCGCACCCACCAGGGCCGCGAGCACCAAAAGCAGATCACACAGCGGAATCACCTGCGTGGTGAGGAAAACCAGCGCCGCGACAATCCGCCGGCCCTCCTGCCACAAGGCCAGGGCGGCCCCCGACAAGGTGGTGGCGTTGCGAATGCCCTGCAAACGGATCTCGACGATCGGCCAGGCGCTGGCGATCAGGAAGGTGATCAGGGCCGCGATCACCAGGCCCATCAGGTGTTCGGGCGTCAGGGCGGGGCGTCCGTACAGGCGTTCGCCACAGGTCGGGCACCAGGCACTTTCACCCCGGCGCACGGACCGGCGCGCATACAGGGTATCACATCCGGGGCAGGCCACGAGATCGCGCCCGGACGGCGGGGGAGACGAAGACGCGGATGCGGCGGGCGGATCGTTCATGCGCGCAAGGGTCCGGCCAGGGTTGCCTCCAGCCACGCCACCGCCTCGGGCACCCGGGCCACGGTGGGCACGCCGGCGGGGCGGGGCGGGCGCCGCTGCACGATCACTTCCACGCCCAGCGCCCGGGCGGCGGCCAGCTTGGCGTCGGTCGCGCTGCCGCCGCTGTTCTTGCATACCACGGTATCGATCGCCTGGTCGCGCAGCAAGGCGGTTTCGTCGTCCAGTGAAAAAGGCCCCCGGGCCAGCAGCACCTGCGCGCGCGCGAACGCGGGCAGCGGATCGGGCGGATCCACCGAGCGGATCAGGAACCATGTGTGGTCCAAGGTGGCGAAGGGCGCCAGTTCCTGGCGTCCCAGGGCCAGCAGCACCCGGCGCGCGCCACGGGCGTCAAGGCGCGCCACGGCTTCTTCCCAGGTATCGACCAGGGTCCAGGCGTCGCCCGGCCCCGGAGTCCAGGCGGGACGCTCCAGGCGCAGCAAGGGGACACCGGCCTGTTCGCAGGCGGCGGCCGCGTGCCAGCCCATGCGCCGGGCAAAGGGATGGGTGGCATCGATCACCGCCCGTGTTTGCGTGGCGCGCAGGTAGGTGGCCAGGCCTTCAATGCCTCCGAACCCTCCGATGCGCAGGGCGCCGGCGGGCTTGCGCGGGTTCTGGGTGCGTCCGGCCAGCGACGTCACCACGGCCAGGGCCTCGGTCAGCGCGAGGCGCTCGGCCAGGGCATAGGCTTCGGTGGTGCCTCCAAGGATGAGAATGGGAAGAGGGGCGGGCAGGGGATCAGCGGTCATGGGGGCGCTCCAGCGAGGCGCGCAGCAAGGCGGCAAGGCGGAAGGGGGCGTGGCGGAATTTGCCAAGCGCCAGGGTGAGGAACAGGCCGGCCACCGTGCCCAGGTGCAAGGCCAGCATCAAACCCATGGCCGAGGTGGCGCGGGCCAGCAGCAAGGCAAGCCCGCTCGCGGCCACGGCGGACAGCAGGCCCAGGAAGGCGGTGTCGTCGACCAGGGTTTCGCGCGCGGTGGGGGCGGGGTCGGCGCCCTGGCGGCGCACGAACAAGGCGGCGGCGGCCACGAGGATGAGCACGCCCCCGGCCGTGCCCAGGAGAACGGGCAAGCTGAGCCAGGAATAGGGGGCAACCCAGCCAAAGACATGATGATACATCGACGCGGCCAGGGTCGAGGCCAGGCACAGGCCCACCCCCCCGACCAGGGCCTGATGAAAGCGCCGGCGCAGGCCCGAGGGCCGGGAGTCGCGATCGGTGCAGCCGGGCCCGCCCCCCAAAAGGTTGGGCAAGGCAAAGGCCTCGCGCAGCGCCCGGGGCCAGGCGCGCAGCCGCGAGCCGCGCCGGCCGGCCGAAATGGCATGCCAGAACCGCCAGGTGCTGATCAGGAGCGACAAGGCTCCCAGCCCCAGGGTGATCCCCCCGAGGGCGGTCATGGTTTCAAGGGAGATCACCTCGTAAAAGGCGCCAGGCCCCAGGTGCAGGCCAAACAGCTGGGTGGGGGGCACGCCAAGCAAAACGAGCCCCGGAACGACCAGGATGGCGAGAACGGCGATCAGCACGGCCACCACCCCCGGCACCCCGTCGCCCACGCCGCGCCCGCCCAGGCCCGGGGGCCAGGCGAAGGTGCGATAGGCACGCTGGCGCACGCGGGCCAGCACCGCCGGCACATTCAGGCCAAAGGTGTTGGGGGGCGCGTACTGGCAGGCGTACCAGCACGATCGGCAGTTGTGACACAGCACCGCCAGATAATAGATATCGGCATCGGTCAGGCGCGGACAGCGTCGGGCGGCGCGAAAGGTCTCGCAGTACCCGGTGCAGTAGGCGCACACGTTGCACACGGTCAACACCCGGCGCGCCTCGTCCATCAACGGATCGGGAGCGGGCGGCGCGGGCGGGCGGGGCAACTGCTGGCGCAAGGCGGCGCGCGAGGGGCCCAGGGGCGGCTCAGAAGACGCGGACATGGCTGGCGGCCTCCCATCCGGCGATGCGGCCGAAGACCGCGGCAAGGGTCAACGACACCCCCGACACATACCCGCTGCCCAGAAGCGCGGGCCCCATGGTCATGCCGGCGGCATAAAGGGTGGGGCAGGAAAACCCGTCGCGCCGCAGCACCCGGGCCCGCTCGTCCACATAAAGGCCGTGCCCGGTGAAGGTGATGCCCGGCGCGAAGGGCAGGGCGTGAAACGGGGGCACCTCGATGCAGGCGGCCGGCGGCGTGCGCGGCGGATTCAAGCGCCGCCAGCGGGTGCCGTGGCCCTCGGTCAAGGCCCGGTTATAGCCGGTCACGGTATCAACCAGGGTCTCGGGGTCCAGCCCCAGAACCTGGGCGAGCGCCGGCAGCGAGGGGGCCTCCAGGGGGGGGAACACGGGCAGCGGCAGCAAGGCGGCCTTGCCCCGGGCATCGAGGATGACAAAGGCGCGCTGCCCGGCACACCCCGCCACCTGTCGGCCCCAGGTGCCATAGCGGGTCGAGCCCGTATCCTCGCCTTCGTCGAAAAACCGCCGGCCGGCCTGATTGACCGCGAGCCCCAGGTGCAGGCCATCGATGCGGGTGACAATGCCGCCGTCGGCCTCCGGCGAACGGGCATCGACCGCGACCAGATGACCGCCGCCCGGTTCCCCCGATTCCTGGGCCCCCTGCTCGATCAGGGCGCGCATCAAGATTCCCCGCGCGAACGGCGTGCCCCGGACCACCAGCCCCTCGGCCGAACGCCCCCAGGTCTCGCGCAGCCACGCCCGGTTGGCCTGATAGCCCCCGGTGGCCAGGATGGTGGCACGGGAGTCGACGTCGAACACCCGGCCGCGATGGCGCAGGCGCGCGGCCCCGTTCAGGTCCAGGGCGACTCCCTCGGCTTCGTAGAGAACGTGCACGCCCAGGCGTTCGGCGGTGTCGTAGAGCGCGTTCATCATCGCCGTGCCGCCGCCCAGCAGGAACACGGTCTTGCGCGACCAGGGCAGCACGCCGTCGTCGGGGCTTTGGAACAGCACGCCTTGCTGGGCCAGCCAGGCGGGCAGGTCGCCGGCATGGTTGGCCAGGACGTCGATCAGGATGGGATCGCCGGTTCCGCCCGAAACCCGCTCCAGATCCTGGCGCAGCACGGCTTCCGGATAGCGGCCGGGGGACAAGGCGGTGGGGGCGTCGTGGGGCACCCGGATGTTGCGGGCGTGGCGCGCGTTGCCCCCCCGGCGCCAGCGCGGCGCCTGTTCGGCCAGGATGACCCGGGCCCCGGCGCGCCGGGCGGCGATCGCGGCGCACAGCCCGGCCATGCCTCCCCCCAGCACCAGCACGTCGGTCCGGTCGTCGGGCGGCGGCGGTGGCTCGGGAAACAAGGTGGAGGGCAACTTGAGACGGGGCATGAGCTTCTCGAACACGGACGGGACGCAACAAGCCCCGGTCAGGACGGGATAAAACGCCCGGGTGCGCCGCCCCGATGTTACACGGTGGCGGCCACGAAATCCGGCAAAATGCCAAGCTCGGCACTGCGGGCCAGGGAGTCCTGCCCGCGCAGCAGGCCGTTTTCGATCAGGAGCGCGGCCATGCCGGCGCCGCGCGCCCCCAGGATATCGGTTTGCGGGCTGTCGCCCACCGCCAGGAGACGGGGGGCTTGCGGGAAACGGGCCCGGACCTGGGCATACACCCCCGGCCACGGCTTGCCCAGGAAGCGGACCATGCCCGGGGGCAGGGCGGCGGCCAGGGGAAAGGCCACGTACCCGGGCTCCAGGCTGAGCCGGCCCCGGAACGGGCAGGTGATATCGGGATTGCACACCACCAGGGGCCGGGGCCGGGCCCGGAGGGTTTCGATCAGCCGGCGTTCGGGGGTGTCGTCTTCCCAGTCGTTGGTGTCAACCAGGATGAACCCGGCCGCGTCGTCGAGGTCGGTGGTTTCGTAGGTGCCCACCCGGGTCGCGGGCAGGCGCTCGACCACGGCGCCGGGATCGTGACCCAGGACGGCAAAATCCCGGCCGTCCTCGAAGGGAGCCAGGGCCTCGGGCAGGACCGAGCGCCCGGAGATCACCTCGTCGGGGGCAACCGGCAGGCCCAGGGCCGCGAGACGGGCCGCGACGGCCTCGGGGGGGTGGGTGACGTCATTGGTCACCACGCACAGCGCAATCCCTTGGGCGCGCACGGCCTCGAAGGCGGCCAGGGCTTCGGGGAACACCCCGTTGCCTTCGTGCAAAACGCCATAGGCATCCAGCACGATCCCATCGAAAGCCGGGGCCAGGTCGGCAAGTCCCGCGACCCGCCGGGGCCCCGGGGAGGGGGGCGGCGGTGGCGGGGGAAACAGCGGCCGGGCGGCGCGAACCACCGCCCAGGCCTGATCAAAGGACACAAAACGCATGACGCGGCCGGTCAGGCGATGCGTGCCAGGGCCTCGCGCACGCGCTGGCGCTGCAAATCATACTCGGCCCGGCGTTCGCGCTGCTCGGCGACCACGTCTTCCGGGGCCTTGGCCATGAAGCCGGGATTTTCCAGCTTGCGGTCGATGCGGTCCACCTCGCCGTCCAGGCGCTTGGCCTCGCGGGCCAGGCGGGCGCGCTCCTGCTCCAGGTCGATGAGACCGGCCAGGGGCAACACCAGCGTGGCTTCGCCCACCACCACCTGCGCCACGCCCCCGGCCGGCGTTTCGTCGGCGAGGGTGATCGACTCCAGGCGGGCGAGGGTCAGCAGCAAGGCGCGGTGTTCATCAAGCAGCGCCTGCGTGGCCGGGTTGGCGTCCCGCACCAGAACCGGCACCTTGGCCCCCGGGGGTACGTTCATTTCGGCGCGGACCGAGCGAATGGCGCTGACCACGGCCACCACCCAGTCCATGGCCGCCTCGGCCTCCGGCGCGCTGAAGTTCCGCGCCGCCGGCCACGGCTGGCTCATCAGCAAGGCGCCGGCGCGATCGCTGGTGTTTTCCCACAGCTCCTCGGTGATGTAGGGCACGATGGGATGGAGAATGTGCAGCAAGGCATCAAGCACCCAGGCCGCCATGGCCCGGGTCTCGGTCTGGGCCGGGCCGCCGTCCTGGTCTTGCAAGAAGGGCTTGGCCATCTCCAGGTACCAGTCGCAAAACGTGTTCCAGGCAAAGGCATAGGCCGCCTGGGCCGCGTCGTTGAAGCGATAGGCCGAGATTGCCTCGGCCACCTGGGCGGCGCACGCCTCGGTCTTGACCGCGATCCAGCGGTTCAAGGGGAGCGTGGCCCGGGCCGGGTCGAAGCCTTCCACCGGGTGGCATTCGTTCATCTGGCAAAAGCGCGCGGCGTTCCACAGCTTGGTGCAGAAGTTGCGGTAGCCAGCCACGCGCTGCTCGCTCATCTTGATGTCGCGCCCCTGCGCGGCCATCGCGGTGAGGGTGAAGCGCAGGGCATCGGTGCCGTACTGGCCGATGATGTCGAGCGGGTCAATGATATTGCCCTTCGACTTCGACATCTTCTGCCCCTTTTCGTCGCGGACCAGGGCATGGATGTAAACGTCGCGGAAGGGCACGTCGCCCATGATGTACTCGCCCATCATCATCATGCGGGCGACCCAGAAGAAGATGATGTCGAAGCCGGTCACCAGAACGTCGCCCGGATAATAGCGGGCCAGTTCCGGGGTCTGCTCGGGCCAGCCCAGGGTCGAGAACGGCCACAGGGCGGACGAGAACCAGGTATCCAGAACGTCGCTGTCGCGGGTCAGGGGCTCGGCCTTGCCATAGTGGGCCTGCGCGGCGGCCTGGGCTTCTTCCTCGGTTTCCTCGACGAAGATGGTGCCGTCGGGGCCGTACCAGGCCGGGACCTGATGGCCCCACCAGATTTGCCGGCTGATGCACCAGGGCTGAATGTTGCGCATCCAT
This sequence comes from Pararhodospirillum oryzae, assembly GCF_007992075.1. Taxonomy (GTDB): domain Bacteria; phylum Pseudomonadota; class Alphaproteobacteria; order Rhodospirillales; family Rhodospirillaceae; genus Pararhodospirillum; species Pararhodospirillum oryzae. The sequence continues at coordinate 1,602 of NZ_BJZO01000004.1, read as the reverse complement.
TCGAAGAAGGTATTTTCCCACTGGCGGGGGACAAAGCGGGTGCGTCCTTCCTCCACCGCCTTGACCGGGCCCTCGGCCAGCTTGGCGGCGTCCACGAACCACTGATCGGTCAGCCAGGGCTCGATGATCACCCCCGAGCGGTCCCCGTAGGGCTGGGTCATCGGGTTGTCTTCGATCTTGTCCAGAAGGCCCAGCGCCTCCATGTCCTCCAGCACGCGCTCGCGCGCCACGAAGCGGTCAAGGCCACGATAGGCCTCGGGCACGGCGTCGTTCAGGCGGGCATCGCGGTCGAGGATGTTGATCAAGGGCAGGTCATGGCGCCGGCCGACCTCGAAGTCGTTGAAGTCGTGGGCCGGGGTGATCTTGACCGCGCCCGAGCCCTTTTCGGGGTCGGCGTAGGCATCGGCAACCACCGGAATCGGACGGTTGGCCAGGGGCAGCATCACCTGGCGCCCGATCAGGTCCTTGTAACGCTCGTCATCGGGGTGGACGGCCACGGCGGTGTCGCCCAGCATGGTCTCGGGCCGGGTGGTGGCCACGATCAGGAAGCGCCCTTCCTCGCCCATCACCGGATAGCGCAGGTGCCACAGCTTGCCCTTGGTCTCGCGCTGCTCCACCTCAAGGTCCGAAATCGCGGTGTGCAGGGCCGGATCCCAGTTGACCAGCCGCTTGTCGCGATAGATCAGGCCGTCCTTGTACAGGCGCACGAACACCTTGCGCACGGCGTGCGACAGGCCGTCGTCCATGGTGAAGCGCTCGCGCGGCCAGTCGGGCGAGGCGCCCAGGCAGCGCAGCTGACGCTGGATGGTGCCGCCCGATTCGGCCCGCCATTCCCAAACCTTGTCGATGAAGGCGGCGCGGCCCAGGTCGTGACGGGTCTTGCCCTCGGCCGCCAGACGGCGTTCCACCACCATCTGGGTGGCGATGCCGGCGTGATCGGTGCCAGGCTGCCAGAGGGCATCACGGCCGCTCATGCGATGATAGCGAATTAGCACGTCTTGCAAGGTGAACGTGAGGGCATGGCCCATGTGCAGGCTGCCGGTTACGTTCGGGGGCGGCATCATGATGGTGTAGGGCTGGGCCTGGCTCTGGGGGTCGCAGGCAAAGGCGCCCGACTGCTCCCAGCGGGCATACAACCGCGCTTCGACATCGGCGGCGTTGTAGGTCTTATCCATCATGACGGAACGATTTCCTTAACGCGACGGCAACAGGGGAGGGGAGGGCCGTGGGGCCCGGATTCCCCATACGAAAACCGGCCCCAGGGGGCCGGCCATCATAGAAGGCATGGGAGCGGAATCAAAGTTTTTCCGCGCGATGCACCAGGCGTTCGATTTCCTTTTGCACCAGACGCTCGGTCAAGGTGGGCAGGTTCAGGTCGAGCCACTCCTTGACCAACTCGCGCAGGACTTCGCGCACGATTTCTTCCAGCGTCAGATTTCCGTTCCCCAGGCCAACCGTGCGTTCACGGGCCACGGCCGAGGCCAACTCGGCCAGCAAGCCGCCGGCGGCGGATTCCGTATCCATGGATACCAGGCGATCCTCTTCCACGGGCTCCTCGAATTCAGGTGGTGGGGGGGGCGGCGGTGGTGGTGGTGGTGGCGG